>NZ_JBSFHV010000022.1:0-134079 GCF_053597235.1 Streptomyces sp. NPDC001493 | reverse complement strand
GCCGGGGGTACGTACCCCCGGCGCCCCGGCCGCGTACGCCGGCAGCGGCCGTCAGGCGGGCAGCTGCGCCTCGATGGCGGCCACGACCTCCGGCGCCTCCGGCTCGGTGCGCGGGCGGATGCGGGCGACCGGCTCACCGGCGGGGGAGATCAGGAACTTCTCGAAGTTCCACTGGACGTCGCCGGCCTCGCCGTCGGCGTCCGCCAGCTTCGTCAGCTCCACGTAGAGCGGGTGCCGGCCGTCACCGTTGACCTCGGTCTTCGCCAGGAGCGGGAAGCTGACCCCGTAATTCGTCGAGCAGAAGGTCTGGATCTCCTCGGCGGTGCCCGGCTCCTGCCCGGCGAACTGGTTGCACGGCACGCCCAGAACGGTGAAGCCCCGCTCGCCGTAGGTCTTCTGCAGTCGCTCCAGGCCCTCGTACTGGGGCGTGAGGCCGCACTTGGACGCGACGTTCACCAGCAGCACCGCCTTGCCGCTCCAGGCGCCCAGCGTCGTCGGCTCGCCGGTCAGGGTGTGCAGGGGAATGTCGTGCAGCGTCATCGGTATCTCCTCGCGTCAGAGTGCCGCCCGGTCAGGAGGCGTCGCCGCCCATTGTGGCCCCGGCCCCGTCCGCGCCGGCGCCCGCCTCGGGCTTGCCGGGGAGCTTGTAGTAGTAGGTCGTGGCCTTGAGCGTCCCGGCCGCGTCCTGCGCGTAGCCCGGCACCGAGCCGCACTCCGTCCAGCCCGCCGCCCGGTAGAGCCGCTCGGCCGCGCTCCCCGTCTCGGTGTCCAGCACCAGCAGCGACAGACCCGCCGAGGCGGCCCACTCGTCCACGGCCGTCAGCAGCGCCCGGCCCAGCCCGCGCCCGCGGCCGGACGGGCGGACCATCAGCTTCGCGACCTCGGCGCGGTGGCGGGCGTTCGGCAGCAGGGCGGGCACGAGGCTGACGGTGCCCGCCACCCGCTCGCCGTCCCGGGCGATCCAGACCCGCAGCCGGCCCGCCTCCACGGCCTCCGCGCGCTCCCGCCACCAGCAGGCCGCGGCGCCGCGGTCGAGCGGGGCGAGGAAGCCGACCGACGCGCCACTGTGCACGGTGTCCACCAGGAGGGCGGCCAGTTCGTCCGCGTACGTGACGAGTTCAGGGCCGGACACGGGGACGATCTCGGTCATGGGAAGGGTTCCTTTCACGGCATCACGATCATCAGGACGTAACGGGTCCGTTCCGGCCCCGGGCAGTGGAAGCGGGAGGGGCCGCGCAGCCGGAACCGCAGGCAGTCGCCGGTGCCCAGGGTGTGCGTGGTTCCGTCGACGGTGATCCCGACCACCCCCTCGCGTACCCACAGGTGCTGTTCCATGCCGGGGACCGGAGGGGTCTCGTAGGAGATCGTCGCGCCCGGATCGAGGGTGCACTCGACGATCTCGCCGCGCAGCCCCGGGTGCGGCGGCGACACCGACCGGCGGGTGAAGCCGACGGACGCGTCGTACCAGACCTGCTGGGACCCGGAGGGCACGAGGAGGGGCGGCTCCGCCTCGACCTCCATCAGCAGACTCGACATCGTCCGCCCGTACGCGGCGCACAGCCGGCCCAGCGAAGCCGCGGTCGGGCTCAGCTCGCCGCGCTCCACCCGCGACAGGGTGGACCTGCTCAGGCCGGTCAGGCCGGACAGCTCGTCCAGGGACCAGCCGTGCTCGGCCCGGAGAGAGGCGAGCCGGGCGGTCAGCCGGCGGTCCACGGACTCCACCTCGTTCTCTCTCATATCCGGGATTGTATCCCGGATATGAGAGAGAACGAGGCGTCCTCTGCCTCTTATGTCGTCCGTATGCCGATCGGGTGAGGGCGTGCCAGGCTTACAGGAGGGCACCGTCGCCGGTCCGCCGCTCGGGCCGCTCAGGGGCTTCGGGTACCGCAAGGAGGCCGACCATGGCCAAAACCACCCGGAAGACCACCGCGTTCCAGTCCGGATGGACCGCGTTCGCGGGCGTTCTGATGATCTTCGGCGGAGCGATGGCGATCTTCGAAGGCATCGCCGCCATCGCCAAGGACGACGTGTTCGTCACCACCCGCAACTACATCTTCCAGTGGGATCTCACGGGCTGGGGCTGGATCCATCTCATCCTGGGCATCGTCATCGTCCTGGCCGGATGCGCCCTGTTCACCGGTGCACTGTGGGCCCGGCTCATCGGTGTGGTTCTGGCAGGACTGGGTGCGGTCGCCAACTTCCTCTGGCTGCCGTACTACCCGTTCTGGTCGATCATCCTCATCGCCATCAACATCTTCGTCATCTGGGCTCTGTGCGCGCGTACCGAGCGAACCACCTGAGGAACCCGAGGGTGCGCCCCGGCGGCCGGTCAGGGCCGTCGGGGCGCACCCACGTGCGTCACCGGGTACCCGAGGGGTCCGCGGCGGGCAGCCGCCCGGCACGCACCGCCGCGACGAGCGCCGCGTGGTCCCGCTCGTTGCGGTCCGCGTACGCCTCCGCGAACTCGCCGAGGGCCCGGTCGAAGGCGTCGCTCCGCCCCAGGTACCCCGCGATCGCGATCCGGTCGCCCGACCTGGCGTGGGCCCGGGCCAGGGTCGCCCCGCAGACCTCGCCGAACAGCGTCATCCCCTTGGGCACCATCCGCTCCGGCTCCGCGATCCCCTTCCAGTCGCGCAGCTGACGGATGTAGAAGTCGCGGCGCCGGCCGTCGAAACCCTCCGCCCGCTCCCAGCCGAGGAAGATGTCGCTCGTCGCCTGCATCAGCCGCTGCCCCGCCACGACGCGTTCGCCCTGGTTGCGGTAGCGGCTCGTCCCGACGTGGTCGGCGAGGACCGAGGTGTCGGCCTCCTTGGCCTGGAGGAAGAGCGGATCGTCGTCGTCCCGGCCCAGCAGGAGCAGAATCCAGCAGCGTGTACCGACGCTTCCCACGCCGACCACCTTGCGGGCCACGTCCACCAGCCGGAAACCGGAGAGCAGCGCCCGGCGGTCGGAGGGCAGGCTGCGGGCGTACCGCCGCAGGAGGACCCGGAACCGCTCTTCCGTCTCGACCGCCTCCGCGTCCGGCACCAGCTCCGTGACCGGTACGACCAGAGGCCGGTCCGACCGGATCCGACGCCGGCCGCCGGACCATTCGGTGAGCTTCGCGAGGACCTGCCGGCTGTCCCGTGTACGAGCCTTCAGCAGGGCGCGGTCGAGGTTCTTGCGGCCGCGCCCGGCGAGCTGAGTCGTCGCGACGGCCCGCAACTGCGCCTCGTCGATCCTCGCGTACCAGACCTCCAGATTGCGCATCGCGGCGAACCGGGCCATCGACTCCCGGTACGACCGCACGGACGCCCGTACGAGGTCCGCGCGCTCACGGCCCGAGAACCCGTTCGCCCGCGCGGCGATGACGAGACTGGTCGCGAGCCGTTTCACGTCCCACTCCCACGGGCCGGGCAGTGTCTCGTCGAAGTCGTTGATGTCGAAGACGAGATTGCGCTCCGGCGAGGCCAGCAGCCGGAAGTTCAGCAGATGCGCGTCACCGCACAGCTGCGCCGTGATCCCGGAGTCCGGCGTACCGGCCAGGTCCGCCGCCATGATCGCGGCGGCGCCCCGGTAGAAGCGGAACGGCGACTCGGTCATCCGGCCGTACCGGAGGGGGACCAGCTCCGGCACGCGTGCCGCGGACTGGGTCTCCAGGACCGTCAACGGATCGAACCGGCGCGCGGAGGGCTCGAAGGCGGCGTGGGCCGACCGGGGGACCCTCCGGCGTACGGCCTTGCCCGCGGCGGCCCGCTCGGCGGGGGTGGCGCGAGGCCTGGTGCGTGGCGCTGGGCGGCGGTCCTGGGGCATGACGGGCTCTCCTGACTTTCCCCGAGGTGTGAGGTGCTGATGTGCCCCCCGGACTTCGACGAACGCGTTCGCCAGTCTCTTCGCCGGGTCCCTTCGCCGGGTCCCTTCGATGATCCCCGGCGGCGTGCGGTCCGGCACGTTCGAGACGCCGGGTCCCTCGGGGGACGCGGGCGGTCAGCCGTGCCCCGCCTCCCCGACGGGCCCCTCGCGTCGTCGGGCGACCCGCCTCCAGATCGCCCGCTGCCACCGCAGGGTGCCCGTACCGACGAGGATCAGGACCACGATGTTCACCAGGAGCTGGACCAGCGACCCCCACGCCTCCTGCCAGCTGGTGAAGGCGACGGAGACGGCGATGGCGGCGGCGGCCGGAATGGTCGTGACCGAGATGAACACCCCCAGCAGCGCGCTCGTCCGCGCCTCGGTGAGCGACACGATGCCGACGACGCCCGCCAGCGTCGCCACCGCCACCGAGAAGAAGTTGGGGGTGTTGATCAGGTCGGACACCGGACGCAGCCCCGCCTCGAAGGCCTTCGACTGGAAGCCGAAGCCGCGGATCACCAGGCTGAAGAGAAAGGTGATCACCACGGTCAGCAGCAGCCCCGCGCCGAGCGCCTTCAGCCCTCTTCGGATCGTGACCCGGTCGCCCCGGTCGATGCCCAGCGCGATGCTGACGATCGCGCCGTACTCGGGGCCGACGACCATCGCTCCCACGATCAGGATCTGCGAGTTGGTGACGATGCCCACCGAGCCGATCAGACCGGCGACGACCAGGTACAGATAGAAACTCGGCGGATACCGGGCCTCCGCGCGGATGCGCGCCTCCACCTGCTCCCAGACCGGGGCCCGCGCGAGCGGACCCAGCTCCTCGCGCCCGCCGGCCTCGGCCCGCCCCGAGAACGCCATGTCCACCGGTTCGACGACGATGGAGCCGAGCTGGTCCAGACGGATGTCCCGCAGCTCCCGGAGCACCTCGTTGGCGCCGCCCGTCAGTACGTCGCAGGCGATCGCGTCGCCGTCCGGGTTACGGGCCGCTCCCGGCTGCACGATCAGGTTGATGACGCACGGATCGTCGGCGAGCAGCGCCACGACCCGGTCGGTCAGGCCGGGCGGGCTCACCGCGCGGACGTGGATCAGGTCCATCGCGCCCCTCTCACTCCTTGGCTCCGCCGGTTCACTCCCGCGCGGCCCGCCCGCGCCGTCTCTCCGTGCGGGACCACTCCAGTAAGGCCGTCCGCACCTTCGTCGGCAATCCGGCCGGGGTGGCGGCGCGAGCCCGTGCGGGGGAGCGGCACCGCAGGGCCGGGCCCGTTGTCACAGGCTCCTGGAAGAATCCCGCTCCATGGAGTCACCCGAGCTTTTCCCCGGTACGTCGCCGGCCCCGGCCACCGCGGGCACGGACGCCGCGCGGGACGGCGGCCCGGAACGCCCCCTCGTCCGGTGCCGCCTCTGCGGACGCCCGCTTACCGGCAGGGGCTCCCGCCGGAGCGGTCTCGGCCCCACCTGCGACGCGAAACTCCACCCCGTGGGCCCGGACACCCGCGCCCGCCGCCGGGAGGCCGACCAGGACACGCTGCCGGGGCTGTGAGGGTGCGGGGAGCGGCCCGCCGTGCCCCTGTCCCGCTCCGGAAACGGATGTACGGGTGTCGTTTCCGGCCGTACCCTCGCGCCATGGACTTCGGGGACGAGCTGCTCAACGTGGTGGATGTCGAGTCGACATGCTGGGCGGGGGAAGCCCCGGCCGGGCAGGTGAGCGAGATCGTCGAGATCGGCCTCACCGTCGTGGACCTGCGGGCGGGCGAGCGGCTGGCCAAGCACCGGGTGCTGGTGAGGCCACGGCGTTCGGTCGTCTCCGCGTTCTGCACCGAACTCACCGGCATCACCCGGGCGGAGGCCGACTCGGGGGTCTCCTTCGTCGAGGCGTGCCGCCAGTTGACGACCGAGCACCGCAGCGGGACGCGTCCCTGGGCGAGTTGGGGTGACTACGACCGCAAGATGTTCCTCGGCCAGGCGAGCGCGTTCGGCGTCCCGTACCCCTTCGGCCACCGCCACACCAACGCGAAGGCCACGTTCACCGAAGACCGGGGGCTGCGGCGGAGACCCGGCATGGCGCAGGCGCTGGAGATCGCCGGGCTGCCGCTGGAGGGCCGTCACCACCGGGGCGACGACGACGCGTGGAACATCGCCGCGCTGGTGCTGGACGTGGCCGGGCGCGGTGGGTGGCCGCAGGCCCGCTGACGGCCCGTCTCACGCGGTCGCGGTCACCCACCGGCGCTTCCCGGCCCGCACGGCGGGGAGCTGTCAGCGAATGCCGAGCGCCACGATCTGCGTCACCGCGTCGCTCGCGAAGTTGTCGTCACTGACCAGCAGCAGAGTGCGTTCGCCGCCCCGCAGGACCGGGCCCCAGGTCATGCCCTCGGTGTTGTCGACCGTGGAGAGGTTCAGGTCGTCGAAGTCCGCGACCAGCTTCTTGCGCATCGGTACGACCCGCCGCCCGGTCAGGGAGTCGACGCGCTGAACGTCGGTCGCGCCCCGGGTGGTGGCGTCGTACAGGCGGATCTTGTAGTCCGATCCGGCCACCCAGGAGCGTTCGAGCACCAGGTAGCGGCTCGGGTCGTCGGGGAAGGCGAGGATCGAGGGGACGCCGGTGTCCGGGGGCCACGGGCTGGTCGGGTCGGACGCGGCGAAGATCTTCTCGATCGGGTAGGCGTACTGCGCCAGCACGTGTCCGTCCCGGCTCTGCTGGGTGACGCGGACCAGCGCGCCGTTCTCCAGATCGGGCTCCGGGCCGTCCTGGAGGAGCGGGCCCTCGACGGCGCTGGTGAGGACGCGGTCCCCGGACCCGAAGGTGATCGCCTCCACCGCCTTGTTCCGCCGCAGCCCCCGGTCGTCCAGGGTGATCACGTAGTTGGGCGGCAGCCGCAGCTGCCCCAGGTACGCGCCGGCGGGGGAGGCGAACTGGATCGACGGCTGGATCACCGGTGCGGTGGCGGACGTCGGACGGTCGCCCTCCTGCGCCCACCAGTAGCGGCAGGTACGCGGGTCGACCCGGATCTCCTCCGGGTCGACGGCCTTGCCGTCGTTGGTGCTCGCCGGCGGATAGACCGAGCCGTCCGGCTGCAGGAACGGGTGGGTGGAGGTGAAGCCGACGGAGTGGACGCCGGCTCCGTCCACCTCGATGTCGGCGGTGTAGAAGCGAGCCGGCTGCAGGTACGAGCGGTCGTCGCTGATCAGGACGTACTCGCCGGTGCAGGGGTTCCGGTCGATGCCGGACAGCCCGCCCACCGTCGTGTTCTCGAAGGAGAGCCCGCGCGGGACGATCTTCTCGCCCAGCAGCCGGGCGTGCGCCCCGGCGGGCGGCGCGGCGGCCGGCCGTGCGGCGGACGACTGCGCGGGGGCGGTGTCGGACTGCGCCGCCACGGCGGGGGCGACCGCCGCCGCCAGCATCAGGGAAGCGGCGCAGGCGCGACGGATCAAGGAGGATCTCATGCGATCGATCTTGGTCCGGCCGGGCGCCGAGCACAGTCGCCCATCCGTGTGATCCGGGTGCGCACAGGGGTGAAGCGTGCCCCGATGAGGTGATTTTCTGAGGGAGCGTCAACCTCTGTGCGGGTACCGCCCGATGCCCCGCCTGCCGCCTGCCGCCTGCCGCCTGCCGCCTGCCGCCTGCCGCCTGATGCCCCGCCTTGCCCTGTCAGGACGGGAGACCCTACGCCCCCAGCCGCCGGAACAGCCCCTCCTGCACCACGGAGACCAGCAGGTTGCCCTCCCGGTCGTAGATCCGGCCGCGGGCCAGACCCCGGCCGCCCGTGGCGATCGGCGACTCCTGGTCGTACAGGAACCACTCGTCGGCCCGGAAGGGGCGGTGGAACCACATGGCGTGGTCCAGGGAGGCCATGTCGAAGCCGCGCGGCCCCCACAGCGGCTCCACCGGGAGGCGGACCGCGTCCAGCAGCGTCATGTCGCTCGCGTACGTCAGCGCGCAGGTGTGCACCAGCGGGTCGTCGCCCAGCGGGCCGACCGCGCGCATCCACACCGCGCTGCGCGGCTCCGCCTCGGTGACCTCCTCGCGCGTCCAGCGCAGCCGGTCCACGTACCGGATGTCGAACGGCTGGCGACGGGCCATCCGCTCCAGCGCCTCGGGCAGCCCGCCCAGGTGCTCGCGCACCTCGTCGGCGACCGTCGGCAGCTCCTCGGGGTCCGGGACGATGCGGGCGGGCGGCAGCTGGTGCTCGAAGGCCGCCTCCTCGGGCCGGTGGAAGGAGGCCGTCAGGTTGAAGATGGTCCGGCCCTCCTGCACCGCCGTGACCCGCCGCGTCGTGAAGGAGCGGCCGTCGCGCACCCGCTCCACCTGGTACACGATCGGCACGCCCGGCCGCCCGGGGCGCAGGAAGTAGGCGTGCAGCGAGTGCACCGGCCGGTCACCGTCGGTGGTCCGGCCGGCGGCGACCAGCGCCTGGCCCGCGACCTGGCCGCCGAAGACCCGCTGGAGGGACTCCTCGGGGCTCCGGCCGCGGAAGATGTTGACCTCGATCCGTTCCAGGTCGAGCAGGTCGACCAGGAGCTCGGCGGGGTTCGTCATGCGCTTCTTCTCCACTCTCGCCGCCCCGCCGTCACCGTCGCGGCCGGGCTCACAGCTGACCCACGCCGGTGACGCGCACGACGGCGCGGCCTTCTTCGTCGGAGGCCGCGAGATCCACCTCTGCGCGGATGCCCCAGTCGTGGTCACCGTTCGGGTCGGCGAAAGCCTGCCACACCCGCCACACCCCGTGCGCCGGGTCCTCCTCGATCTTCAGCAGCTTGGGGCCGCGCGCGTCGGGGCCCGTACCCAGCTCCTCGAACTCGTCCCAGTAGGCGTCCATCGCCTCGCCCCAGCGGTCCTCGTCCCAGCCGGAGTCCGCGTCCATCTCGCCGAGGTCCCGGACCCGGTCCAGCGCGGCCAGCTCGACCCGGCGGAACATCGCGTTGCGCACCAGCACCCGGAAGGCGCGGGCGTTCGCGGTGACCGGCTTGACCTCGTCGGCCTTCTCCTGCGCCTGCTCGGCGGTCTCCACCTCCGGGTTGGCGAGCTGCTCCCACTCGTCCAGCAGGCTGGAGTCCACCTGGCGCACCATCTCGCCGAGCCAGGCGATCAGGTCCTGGAGGTCCTCGGACTTGAGGTCGTCCGGGATCGTGTGCTCCAGCGCCTTGTACGCGCTCGCCAGATAGCGCAGCACGATGCCCTCGGTCCGGGCCAGCTCGTAGTTGGAGGTGAACTCCGTGAAGGTCATGGCGCGTTCGTACATGTCCCGGATCACCGACTTCGGCGACACCGGGTGGTCCCCGACCCAGGGGTGGCTCTTGCGGTACACGTCGTAGGCGTGCCACAGCAGCTCACCCAGCGGCTTCGGGTACGTGACCTCCTGGAGCCGCTCCATGCGCTCCTCGTACTCGACGCCGTCCGCCTTCATCTGCCCGACCGCCTCGCCGCGCGCCTTGTTCTGCTGGGCGGCGAGGATCTGGCGCGGGTCGTCGAGGGTCGACTCGACGACCGAGACCATGTCCAGCGCGTACGACGGGGATTCGGCGTCCAGCAGGTCGAACGCGGCGAGCGCGAAGGTGGAGAGCGGCTGGTTCAGCGCGAAGTCCTGCTGGAGGTCCACGGTCAGCCGCACGATCCGGCCCTCGGCGTCCGGCTCCGCGAGCTGCTCCACCACACCGCCGTCGAGCAGCGAGCGGTAGATCGCGATGGCCCGCCGGATGTGCCGCAACTGGGCCCTGCGCGGCTCGTGGTTGTCCTCCAGCAGGTGGCGCATCGCCTTGAAGGCGTTGCCGGGACGGGCGATGACCGACAGCAGCATGGTGTGGGTGACCCGGAAGCGCGAGGTGAGCGGCTCGGGGTCGGACTGGATCAGCTTGTCGAAGGTCGTCTCCGACCAGGCGACGAAGCCCTCGGGTGCCTTCTTGCGGACGACCTTGCGCTTCTTCTTCGGGTCGTCGCCCGCCTTCTTGACGTTCTTCTCGTTCTCGATGACGTGCTCGGGGGCCTGCGCCACCACGAATCCGGCCGTGTCGAAACCGGCCCTTCCGGCGCGGCCGGCGATCTGGTGGAACTCGCGCGCCCGCAGCGTCCGCACCCGGGTGCCGTCGTACTTGGTGAGCGCGGTGAACAGCACGGTGCGGATCGGGACGTTGACCCCGACGCCGAGGGTGTCCGTACCGCAGATCACCTTCAGCAGACCCGCCTGCGCGAGCTTCTCCACCAGGCGGCGGTACTTGGGCAGCATGCCGGCGTGGTGGACCCCGATGCCGTGACGTACGTACCGGGAGAGGTTCTGGCCGAACTTGGTGGTGAAGCGGAAGTTGCCGATCAGGTCGGCGATCTTCTCCTTCTCCTCCTTGCTGCACATGTTGATGCTCATCAGCGACTGCGCCCGCTCCACGGCGGCGGCCTGCGTGAAGTGCACGATGTAGACGGGGGACTGCCGGGTGTCCAGCAGCTCGGTCAGCGTCTCGGTGATCGGGGTGAGGCGGTACTCGTAGCTGAGCGGCACCGGACGGGTCGCCGAACGCACCACGGAGGTCGGCCGGCCGGTCCGCCGGGTGAGGTCCTTCTCGAACATCGCGACGTCGCCGAGGGTCGCCGACATCAGGACGAACTGGGCCTGCGGCAGCTCCAGCAGCGGGATCTGCCACGCCCAGCCGCGGTCGGGCTCCGCGTAGAAGTGGAACTCGTCCATCACGACCTGGCCGATGTCGGCGTACTTGCCGTCGCGCAGCGCGATCGAGGCCAGCACCTCCGCCGTGCAGCAGATGACGGGCGCGTCGGCGTTGACCGAGGCGTCGCCCGTCAGCATCCCGACGTTCTCGGTGCCGAAGAGCTTGCACAGGTCGAAGAACTTCTCCGAGACCAGCGCCTTGATCGGAGCGGTGTAGAAGGTGACCTTGTCCTGCGCCAGTGCCGTGAAGTGCGCACCCGCCGCGACCAGGCTCTTGCCCGAGCCGGTCGGCGTGGACAGGATGACGTTCGCCCCGGAGACCACCTCGATCAGCGCCTCCTCCTGAGCGGGGTAGAGGACGATTCCCTGACTCTCGGTCCACGAGGAGAAAGCCTCGAAGAGAGCGTCCGGGTCTGCGGTCGGGGGCAGCTGATCGATAAGGGTCACGCCCCCCATCTTGCCTGCCTTCCGTCCCGATGAGGGAACCGGACGGCCCTACGAAGATCACGGGCGGTAGGCTTCCCACTCAACTCGGCCGCGCCGCAACGGCGTCGGCCGCACCAAGTTCTGGGGGCGGGAAAGACCATGATGGGACCGGCACACTCACTGTCCGGGGCGGCGGCCTGGCTCGGGGTGGGCGCGGCGGCCGCCGCCGCGGGGCACACCATGCCCTGGCCCGTCCTGGTCGTCGGCGCGCTGATCACGGCGGGCGCCGCGCTCGCCCCCGACCTCGACCACAAGTCGGCCACCATCTCCAGGGCCTTCGGGCCGGTCTCCAAGGGGGTCTGCGAGGTCGTCGACAAGCTCTCGCACGCCGTCTACAAGGCCACCCGCAGCCCCGGCGACCCCCGGCGCAACGGCGGCCACCGGACCCTGACCCACACCTGGCTCTGGGCCGTCCTCACCGGCGCCGCGGCCTCCGGCCTCGCGATCCTCGGCGGCCGCTGGGCGGTCCTCGCCATCCTCTTCGTCCACCTGGTGCTCGCCGTCGAAGGCCTGCTCTGGCGGGCCGCCCGCGTCTCCAGCGACGTCCTCGTCTGGTTGCTCGGGGCGACCAGCGCCTGGATTCTCGCGGGCGTGCTGGACCAGCCCGGTCACGGCTCGAACTGGTTCTTCGACGCACCCGGCCAGGAGTACATGTGGCTCGGGCTGCCGATCCTGCTCGGGGCCCTCGTCCACGACATCGGGGACGCGCTGACCGTCTCGGGCTGCCCGATCCTCTGGCCCATCCCCCTCGGCCGCAAGCGCTGGTACGCGCTGGGCCCGCCGAAGGCGATGCGGTTCCGGGCCGGCAGCTGGGTGGAGCTGAAGGTGCTGATGCCGGTGTTCATGGTGCTCGGCGGAATCGGCGCCGCGGGCGCCCTCAACATCATCTGACCATCGCCTGGACTGATTCGTGGACCGCCTGCCGCCCGGAGCCTCAACCCCTCTCCGGGCGGCGCGCGCGTCCCCGTAGGACCATGGGCCCATGCTGCTCATCCGGCTCGCCCAGGTCTCGCTCCAGGTCGCCGGGGCCCCCGCCAGGAACCGGAAGGTCGAGCTCCTTGCCGGTCTCTTCCGGGACGCGGCCCCCGAGGACGTCCCGGTCGCCATCCCGTACCTCGCCGGTCGGCTGCCGCAGGGGCGGCTCGGCATCGGCTGGTCCACCCTCGGCGACCTGCCCGCGCCCGCCACCGAACCCGCCCTCACCGTCGCGCACACGGACGCCGAACTGACCGCGATCGGAGCGCTGACCGGCCCCGGCTCCCGGGCCGCCCGAGCCGAGCGGCTGCGCGCGCTGCTGGGCGCGGCCACCGCCGACGAGCAGCATTTCCTCCGCGCCCTGCTCCTGGGCGAGCTGCGCCAGGGAGCCCTGGACGCCATCGCCGTGGACGCGCTGGCCCGCGCGTCCGGCGCGGCGGGGGCCGAGGTACGCCGGGCCGTCATGCTCGCCGGCTCGCTGAGGGACGTCGCGGTCGCCCTGCTCGCGGACGGCCCCGGGGCGCTCGCCCGCTTCCGGCTCACGGCGGGCCGCCCGGTCCACCCGATGCTCGCGCAGAGCGCCGGCTCGGTGGGGGAGGCGATCGACCGGCTCGGCGGGTGCGCGGTCGAGGAGAAGCTCGACGGCATCCGCGTCCAGGTGCACCGGGACGCCACCGGTGTACGCGTCTGGACGCGCACCCTCGACGACATCACCGACCGGCTCCCCGACCTGGTCACCGCCGTCGCCGGCTTTCCCGGCGAGCGCTTCATCCTCGACGGCGAGGTGATCGCGCTCGGCCCGGACGGCCGCCCGCGTCCGTTCCAGGAGATCGCCGCCCGGGTGGGCTCCCGACGCGACGTGGCACGGGCCGCCGCGGAACTCCCGGTGGTCCCGGTCTTCTTCGACGTCCTCCTCGTGGACGACGAGGACCTCCTGGACCGGCCCCTCACCGAACGGCACGCGGCCCTCGCCCGTCTGGTCCCCGAGGGGATGCGGGTACGCCGCACCCTGGTGACCGGCCCGGCGGACACGGCGTCGGACACCGGGGCCCGGGACGCCGCAGACGCCTTCTTCGCCGCGACCCTGGAGCGCGGCCACGAAGGCGTGGTCGTCAAGGATCTCGCCGCCCCCTACAGCGCGGGCCGCCGGGGCGCGTCCTGGCTGAAGGTCAAGCCCGTGCACACCCTCGACCTCCTGGTGACGGCCGTCGAGTGGGGCAGCGGCCGGCGTACCGGGAAGCTCTCCAACCTGCACCTCGCCGCGCTGGGCCCGGACGGCGCCCCGGTCATGCTCGGCAAGACCTTCAAGGGGCTCACCGACCAGCTGCTCGCCTGGCAGACCGAACGCCTGCTCGCGCTCTCCACCGGCGACGACGGGCATGTGGTGACCGTCCGCCCCGAGCTCGTCGTGGAGATCGCCTACGACGGCCTCCAGCGCTCCACCCGCTACCCGGCCGGTGTCACCCTGCGCTTCGCCCGCGTCCTGCGCTATCGCGAGGACAAGCGCCCGGAGGAGGCGGACACCGTGGCCACCGTGCTCGCCCGGCAGAGCTGACCCCGCACACGCCGGAGAACGCCCCGCACACGCCGGAGGGCGCCGCCCGGAGACCTAACGGGCGGCGCCCTCCCACGGCGTCGGAACGTCACTTCCGTTTCGCGGCGGACTCCGTACGCGCCACCAGTTCCTCGGGGCTCAGATAGGCGTCCGTGTACTCGAAGTCCCGCAGTGTCGCCGGCTTGCGCGCCTGGAAACCGGTACGGACGAAGTCGTCACCGGCGACCGCGTTCAGCAGCCAGTTGGTCATCACCCGGGTCTTCGCGACGTTCGTCCGCAGCGCCGACCAGTGGTAGCCGCGGGCCACGGCCTGCGCGGGGATGCCCTGCAGCTCGATCCCGAGCGGCTTGGAGACCGCGTCCTTGCCACCGAGGTCCACGACGAGACCCAGGTCCTTGTGCACGTACGGCTGGAGCGTGCCGCCCCGCAGGGACGCGAGGACGTTGTCCGCCACCACCCGGCCCTGGCGCATCGCGTGCTGCGCGGTCGGCGGGCAGACCGCGCCGTCGCCCTTCGCGAGATCGGGCACCGCCGCCGCGTCGCCCAGCGCGAACACCCCGTCGGCGCCCGGCAGCGCCATCTCCGCGTTCACCGCCAGCCGGCCGCGTACGGTCTCCGCGCCCAGCGTGGCGATCAGCGGGCTCGCGGCCACCCCGGCCGTCCAGATCAGGGTGCGGCAGGGCAGCACCCGGCCGTCCGTGAAGGTGACCTCCTCCCGGGCCGCCTTCGCGATCGACACCCCCAGCGACACCTCGATGCCGCGCTTGCGCAGGATCTTCATGGCACTGACACCGAGCTTGTCGCCCAGCTCCGGCATGAGCTTCGGGGCGATGTCGATCAGATGCCACTTGATCAGCTTCGGGTCCAGCCGCGGGTAGTGCTTCACGGCGTTGGACGTCAGCCGCTGGAGACAGGCCGCCGTCTCGGTCCCGGCGTAGCCGCCGCCCACCACGACGAACTGGAGCCGCGAGGCGCGCTCCGCCTCGTCCTGGCTGGCGTCCGCGACGTCGAGCTGTTCGATGACGTGGTCCCGCACGTACGCGGCCTCGGCGAGCGTCTTCATGCCCCGGGCGTGGTCCAGCAGACCGGGGATGTCGAACGTCCGGGTCACACTTCCGGCGGCGAGCACGATGTAGTCGTACGGCTCGTTCACGATCTCGTCCGTGATCTTGCGGATCACGCAGATCTTCGCCTTGGTGTCCACGCCGATCGCCCCGCCCGGCACGATCCGGGTGCGGTGACGGCTGCTGCGCCGCAGCGAGACGGCCACCGACTGGGGGGTGAGCACGCCGGAGGCCACCTGCGGCAGAAGCGGCAGATAGAGCTGGTACGAGAACGGCGTGACGAGCGTGATCTGCGCTTCTCCCGGCGAGAGCCGACGCTCCAGACGGCGCACGCACTCGACCCCGGCGAAGCCGGCGCCGACGACGAGAATCCTGGGTGGTGCCACGGTGTGCGTCCCTTCTCAGGCTTACGCGGTCGTGTCTCACCTGCCCCGAAGTCCGGGCGGGTCACCTCACATCCTCACCGCAGACCCCTGAACGCGCCTCCCGGCCCGGGGTACCGGACCCACGGGCCCGACGGGCCACCGGAACCGGGCCCCACCCGAACGGGCCAACGACCGGGCCCGCCACTCCCGCCGGACTCCCCGCCGCCGTCAGTACACGTCGCGGACGTACCGCTTCTCCGCCGCCAGGCGCCTGACCCAGGCGGCGGCCTCGTCGGTGTCCATGGAGCCGTGGGCGGCGACGATGTCCCGGAGCGCCCGGTCGACGTCCTTGGCCATGCGTCCGGCGTCACCGCACACGTAGAAGTGCGCACCGTCCCGGAGCCACTGCCACAGGCGTGGGCCGTGCTCGCGCATCCGGTCCTGGACGTAGACCTTGTTGCGCTGGTCGCGGGAGAAGGCGACGTCCAGGCGGTCGAGGTGGCCGGACTCCAGGTGCGCCTCCAGGTCCTGGCGGTGGTAGAAGTCCGTGGCCCGGCGCTGCTCGCCGAAGAAGAGCCAGTTGGGGCCGGAGTGGCCGCGCGCCTGACGTTCTTCGAGGAAGCCGATGAAGGGCGCCACTCCGGTGCCGGGGCCGACCATGATCATGGGGGTGGACGGGTCCGCGGGCGGGCGGAAGTGCGGGGAGCGCTGCACGAACACCTGGACCGGGCCGTCGTCGGCGTGGTCGGCGAGATAGGTGGAGCAGACGCCCTTGCGGTCGCGGCCGAGACGGTTGGCCCAGCGGACCACCGAGACGGTGAGGCGGACCTCCCCGGGGTGGGCCAGCGGACTGGAGGAGATGGAGTACAGGCGGGGCTGGAGGCGCTTGAGCGCCCCGGCCCAGTCCGCCGCCGACGCGCGGACCGGGAACTCGGCGACGGCGTCGGCCGCCTGACGGCCCCAACTCCACTTGGCGAGCGCGTCCTTGTTGTCGGGACGCAGCAGCCGCTTCAGCTCGTGGCTGTCGGTGCGTTCCATCAGGAACCGCAGCAGATCGGTGCTGACACGGGAGATGTCCAGCCGGGTGCGCAGCGCCTCCGCCAGCGCGAGCGGCCCGCCGTCGCCGAGGTCGACCGGCTCGTCGGGGTCGAGACCGGTGAGGGCCAGCCATTCGGCGGTGAGCCCCGCACTGTTGGCCGGCCAGACGCCGAGGGCGTCCCCGGCGTCGTAGGCGAGCTCCCCGTCGCGGGTGTCGAAGGCGAACTGCCGCACCTCCTTGCCGGAACCGGGCAGGCTCAGCAGCCTGTTGCCGACGAGCAGGGTGGCGAACGGGGACGTCCTGGTGTAGCCGGCCGGTGCGGGTGCGGGTGCGGGTGCGGGTGCGGGTGCGGGCGTCGGAGTGGTGGAGGCGGCGGGGCGCGCGGAGGTGGCGGGGTGCGCGGAGCCGGGGCCGGCCGCCGTGGACGCGGCCAGGGCGGTGAGCACCTGACCGAGCCACTGCTCGGCCCGCTCCCCGAAGTCGGGTTCGCAGTCGGCGCGGGGGACGAGGCGGGTGGCCCCGAGGGCGGCGAACCGCTCGTCCAGCCGGCGGCCGTGGCCGCAGAAGTCGTCGTAGGAGGAGTCGCCCAGGGCGAGGACCGCGTACCGGACCCCCTCCAGCCGGGCGGCCTCCTCCACGGCCAGGTCCTGCCAGAACTCGGCTCCGTTGTCCGGGGCTTCGCCGTCGCCGAAGGTGCTGGTGACGAGGAGGACGTCGGTCCCGGCGGTGAGGTGCGCCGATGTCGCCTCCGCCATGGGGAGGAGCTCGGCGGTACGGCCCGCCAGGGCGAGGCGTGCGGCGGCACCCTGGGCGAACTCCTCCGCGTTGCCGGTCTGGGAGGCCCACAGGAGGACCAGGCGGCGGGCCGGTCCGGCGGTTCCGGCGCCCGGCGCCCCGGCCGGGTCCGGTATCCCGGCCGCTGTCGCGGTGCCGGCGGGTGCGCCGGTGAGGGTCGGTGCGGTGCCGGACGGCGGTGCGGTGCGGGAGAACATCCCCGCGAGGACGCCGTCGACCCAGAGGGCGTGGCCGGTGTCGAAGGGCGCGTCCGGCGGCAGCACCGGAACCCCCGCGGCGGGCGGGGCGGCGGCGAGACCGGAGAGGTAACCGGAGAGATAGCGGCGCTCCGGCTCCGCCAGCGGGGGCGGAACGAGGTCGGGCAGCCCGAGCAGGGTGGCGAGCGCCTGGACGGGGGAGTGGGCCGGGACGGCCGCGGCGGCGACCGGTACGGGCACGGGGAGCGAGGGCACGGGTGTGGTCTCCGGTTCGGTGCTCGGGCGGCCCGCCGGAACAGGGGCCGCCGTCCGGGCGAGGGTCACGGCGCAGACCTTGAACTCGGGCTGGAAGGAGAGCGGATCGACGGCGTCGTTGGTGACGGCGTTGACGCTGAGGTACTCGCCGAACAGGTCGTTCCAGTGGAAGGGCGCGAACACGGTGCCCGGCATGACCCGGTCGGTGACCACCACGGGCAGGACGGCACGCCCGCGACGGGAGGTGACCTCCAGGTGGTCGTCCCCCGCCACGCCGAGGAACCGGGCGTCCTCGGGGTGGACCTCCACGAACGGCCCGGGGTTCAGCCGGGTCAGCTTGGCGACCTTGCCGGTCTTGGTGAGGGTGTGCCACTGGTGCTGCAGCCGGCCCGTGTTCAGGAGGAACGGGAAGTCGTCGTCGGGGAGTTCGGACGCCGGCAGATGCGGACGGGCGAAGAAGCGGGCGCGTCCGCTCGCGGTGGGGAAGGCCAGGCGGGGGCGGCTGCCGTCCTCCCGTACCAACAGTGCCTGGCTGAAACCGTCGTTGAGGTAACGCACCGGGTTGTGGTCCGGGCCGTCCGCGGCAGGCGCGGGCCACTGGACGGGGGTGGTGCGCAGCCGGTCGTACGTCACCCCGCGCAGGTCCCAGCCCGTCGCCGGGTTCCACGCCTGCTTCAGCTCCTCGAAGACCTCTTCGGCCGAGGCGTACGTGAACCCCTCGGCGAACCCCATCGCGCATGCCACCCGGGCTATCAACTCCCAGTCGGGCAGGGCCTGTCCGGGCGGGTCGACGACGCCCTGGACGAGCGTGAGGTTCCGCTCCGAGTTGACCATGACCCCGTCGGACTCCGCCCACAGCGTCGCGGGCAGCACCACGTCCGCGTAGGCGTTGGTCTCGGTCTCGGCGAACACGTCCTGGGTGATGACGAGTTCGGCCGCCTCCAGACCGGCGATGACGGTCTTGCGGTTGGCCACCGAGGCGACCGGGTTGGTGCAGATGATCCAGCACGCCTTGATCTCACCGGCGGCCAGCCGCTCGAACATCTCCACCGTGCCGTGCCCGGCTTCGGTACGGAGCGAACCCTCGGGAATCCGCCACAGCCTCTCGGCGAAGGCGCGCTCGGCATCGACCAGCACCGACCGCTGGCCCGGCAGGCCGGGGCCCATGTACCCCATCTCGCGCCCGCCCATGGCGTTGGGCTGCCCGGTCAGCGAGAAGGGGCCGGAGCCGGGGCGGCAGATCGCGCCGGTGGCGAGGTGCAGGTTGACCAGCGCGTTGGTGTTCCACGTCCCGTGGGTCGACTGGTTCAGCCCCATGGTCCAGCAGCTCATCCACTCGCCGGCCTCGCCGATCCACCGCGCGGCCAGCCGGATGTCCTCCTCCGGGATGCCCGTGAGCTCCGCGACCCGGTCCGGCGGATAGTCCGCGAGGAAGGCGGGCATCTCCTCCCAGCCCTCCGTGAACCCGGCGATGAACTCCTCGTCGGTGTGGCCGTCCGCGACCAGCAGGTGCAACAGGCCGTTCAGCAGGGCGAGATCGGTGCCGGGCCGGATCCGCAGGAAGAGGTCGGCCTTGTCGGCGGTGGCGTTGCGGCGCGGGTCCACGACGATCAGCTTGGCGCCCGACGACTTCACCCGGTCCATCATGCGGAGGAAGAGGATGGGGTGGCAGTCGGCCATGTTGGCGCCGATGACGAAGAACGCGTCCGCGCGGTCGAAGTCCTGGTACGAGCCGGGCGGGCCGTCCGCGCCCAGCGACAGCTTGTAGCCGGTGCCCGCGGAGGCCATGCACAGACGGGAGTTGGACTCGATCCGGCTGGTGCGCACGAAACCCTTGGCCAGCTTGTTCGCCAAGTACTGCGCCTCCAGGGACATCTGCCCGGAGACGTAGAAGGAGAGCGCGTCGGGACCGTGCTCGTCCAGGATCGCCCGCAGCCGCCCCGCCACCGAGGCGACGGCCTCGTCCACGTCCGTCTCGACCGGCTCGGCGCCCCGATCGGCCCGGACCAGCGCCCTGCCCACCCGGCCGGGCGCCGACATCAGGTCGGCGCTGGTCGCCCCCTTGGTGCAGAGCCGGCCCGCGTTGGCGGGGTGCGCCTTGTCCCCGTACGCCTTGGCCACCCGGCGGCGGCCGTCGGCCGGGTCCCGTACCAGGTCGAGCACGATCCCGCAGCCGACGCCGCAGTACGAACAGACCGTACGGACGCTGCCGTCGTCCGAGCCAGATGCCACCGAACCCCCACCCCGCGGTGCGTGCCTTACCGGGCGGGACCCTCCGCCGAAGAACTGTCCCGAGGCGGTGATCCCGATGACAGCACCGTAGGAAGGGCGAATTTCCGGACGGTGACGCGCCGGAGGCTCGGGCGGTTACTCCCCGCGCACACGCCCGGGGCGAGAGGTGTGAGGCGGGCGGGGCGGGCGGCGGGCCGCGTCGAGGGCATCGCCCTCGACGCGGCCCGGGCGGAGGGCGGGCCCGGGCCCACGCTCACCCGTGCCAGGACCGCCAGAGCGCCGCGTAGGCGCCGTCCGCCGCGACCAGCTCGTCGTGGCTCCCGAGCTCGCTGATCCGGCCCTCCTCCACGACCGCGATCACGTCCGCGTCGTGCGCGGTGTGCAGCCGGTGCGCGATGGCCACCACCGTGCGGCCTTCGAGCACCCGGGCCAGCGACCGCTCCAGATGCCGGGCCGCACGGGGGTCCAGCAGCGAGGTCGCCTCGTCGAGCACCAGGGTGTGCGGATCGGCCAGCACCAGCCGCGCCAGCGCGATCTGCTGGGCCTGCGCCGGAGTCAGCGCCAGGCCACCCGAACCCACCTCGGTGTCCAGGCCGTCCGCCGTCGCCCTCGCCCAGCCGTCCGCGTCCACCGCCGCGAGCGATGCCCACAGTTCGGCGTCCTCGGCACCGTTCCGCGCCAGCAGGAGGTTGTCGCGGAGCGAACCGACGAACACGTGGTGTTCCTGGTTGACGAGCGCGACGTGCTGCCGTACCCGCTCCGCGGGCATCCGGGACAACTCCGCGCCGCCCAGTGTCAGCCCGCCCGTCCTCGGCGCGTAGATGCCCGCCAGCAGACGGCCCAGCGTGGACTTGCCCGCCCCCGACGGGCCGACCAGCGCGAGCCGGGTGCCCGGGGCCACCTCCAGCGACACCCGGTGGAGCACGTCCACCCCGGAGCGGTAACCGAAGTTCACCTCGTCCGCCCGGACCTCCCGGCCCTCGGGGCGTACCGACTCGTCACCGGCGTCCGGCTCGATGTCGCGCACCCCCACCAGCCGCGCCAGCGACACCTGGGCCACCTGCAACTCGTCGTACCAGCGCAGGATCAGCCCCAGGGGATCGACCAGCATCTGCGCCAGCAGCGCGCCCGTCGTCAGCTGACCGACGGTGAGCCACCCCTCCAGCACGAACCAGCCGCCCAGCATCAGCACGCTGCCGAGGACCGTCACGTACGTCAGGTTGATGACCGGGAAGAGCACCGACCGGAGGAAGAGCGTGTATTGCTCCCACCGGGTCCACTGCGAAACACGCAGCTCCGACAGGGCCACCCGGCGCGCGCCGAGCCGGTGCGCCTCCACGGTCCGTCCCGCGTCCACGGTCTCGGCGAGCATCGCCGCCACCGCGGCGTACCCGGCGGACTCCGAACGGTACGCGGACGGGGCGCGCCGGAAGTACCAGCGGCAGCCGGTGAGCAGCAGCGGCAGCGCCACCAGGACGGCGAGCGCCAGCGGCGGCGCCGTCACGGTGAGCGCGCCGATCAGCAGTCCGGACCAGACCACCCCGATGGCGAGCTGCGGCACGGCCTCGCGCATGGCGTTGCCCAGCCGGTCGATGTCCGTGGTGATCCGGGAGAGCAGGTCACCCGTGCCCGCCCGCTCCAGAACGCCCGGCGGCAGGCCCACCGCCCGTACGAGGAAGTCCTCGCGCAGGTCGGCGAGCATCTCCTCGCCGAGCATCGCGCTGCGCAGCCCCATCGTCCGGGTGAAGAGTGTCTGGACCACCAGCGCGATGACGAAGATCGCCACCGTGCGCTCCAGGTGCAGCTCGGTGACCCCGTCCGCGAGATCCTCCACCAGCCCGCCGAGCAGGTACGGCCCGACGACGGAGGCGATCACCGCGACCGCGTTGGCCGCGACGAGCACGGCGAAAGCCCTGCGGTGACGCCGCAACAGGTCCCGGACGTAGGCCCGCACGGTCGCGGCCGAACCCACCGGCAGGGTGGTGGCCGTCGTCGGTGCGGCCGGGTCGTACGTCGGTGGTGCGAGGCCGATCATGCCCTCTCCTCGATCTCTCCGGCTTCCCGGAGGCTGTTCAGCTCGTCCACGACACTGTCCGCACCGGCGCCGGGCGCGGGCCCGGTCCCTACGGCCGTCGTCGCCGCCGTCTCGTCCTCGGTCTCCCGGGTGACGACCGAGCGGTAGAGCGGGTCGGTGCGCAGGAGTTCGCGGTGTCTTCCGGCCGCGACGACCGTCCCGTCGTGGACCAGCACGACCCGGTCGGCGAGGTCGAGCAGCAACGGCGACGAAGCGAACGTCACGGTCGTCCGGCCCTGGCGCAACTCCTTGATCCCGGCGCCGACCCGGGACTCCGTGTGCGAGTCCACGGCCGAGGTCGGCTCGTCCAGGACGAGCACATCGGGGTCGGTGACCAGGGAACGGGCCAGCGCGAGCCGTTGCCGTTGTCCGCCGGAGAGCGAACGCCCGCGCTCGGTGATGTGGGTGTCCATCGGGTCGCCGTCCGCGTCGACGGACGCCTGGGCGAGCGCGGCCAGTACGTCGGCGCACTGGGCGGCCGCCAGCGCGTCCTCGGCGCGCACCGCTCCCGACGCGGGCACGTCGAGCAGCTCCCGCAGCGTGCCGGAGAGCAGCACCGGTTCCTTGTCCTGGACCAGGACGGCGGTACGCGCCCGCTCCAGCGGCAGTTCGTCCAGTGCGACACCGCCCAGCAGGACGGACGGCGCGGCGTTCCCCTCCGGCGTGCCGTCCGTCTCCCCGTCGGCCGGGGCGTGGCCGCCGAGGCGCTCGGCCAGCCGTCCGGCCTCGTCGGGATCGCCGCAGACCACCGCGGTGAGGAGGCCCTCGGGGGCCAGCAGCCCGGTGACCGGGTCGTACAGATCGCCCGAGGGGATCACGTCTCCGGCATCGACGGCGGCGGGACGCGTGTCCCGGCGCAGCGCCAGCACCCGGACCGCGCGTCGTGCGGAGGGACGGGAGAAGGAGTAGGCCATGGCGATCTCGGTGAACTGGCGCATCGGGAACAGCAGCAGCACCGCCGAGTTGAACACGGTGACCAGCTGCCCCACCCGGATCTCGCCGTCCCGGGCTAGCCCGGCGCCGTACCCGACCAGCGCGATCAGCAGCGCGCCGGGCAGCAGCACCTGGACCGCCGAGATCAGCGACCACATACGGGCGTTGTGCACGGCCGCGCGGCGGACCTCCTGGGAGGCGCGGCGGTAGCGGTCGAGGAAGAGGTCCTCGCCGCCGATGCCGCGCAGCACCCGCAGCCCGGCGACGGTGTCCGACGCCAGCTCGGTGGCCTTGCCCGCCTTCTCCCGCTGGAGATCCGCCCGCCGGGTCGCCCGGGGCAGCAACGGTATGACCGCCAGGGCGAGTACGGGTACGGAGAGCGCCACCAGGACGCCCAGCGACGGCAGGTACACCACCAGCCCCACGCAGATCAGCACCAGGGCCGCGGCCGCGGCGGCGAAGCGGGAGAGCGCCTCGACGAACCACCCGATCTTCTCGACGTCGCCGGTCGAGACGGATACCACCTCGCCCGCCGCCACCCGCCGGGTCAGCGCCGAGCCGAGCTCGGCGGTCCGCCGGGCGAGGAGCTGCTGCACCCGGGCGGCCGCGGTGATCCAGTTGGTGACGGCGGTGCGGTGGAGCATGGTGTCGCCGAGCGCGATGCCGATACCGAGGAGCAGGATCATCGCCCCGGAGAGCACGAGCCGGCCGCCGGACCCGTCGATGACGGCCTGGACCGCGAGTCCGGTCGCCAGCGGCAGACCGGCGAGGGCCAGTTGGTGGAACAGCCCCCAGGAGAGCGCCTTGAGCTGCCCCTTGAGCTGATTGCGGCCGAGCCAGAGGAGGAAGCGCGGGCCGGACCGGACATCAGGATCGCCGGGGTCCCGGTACGGAAGATCACGAATCTGCATGAGGTCCCAAGAATCGGAAAGGACGGAGTCCACCGGCGACGGGCCACAGGCCGTCCCGCCAGGAAGAGCGGGACAGCCTTGACCGAAGTGGTGAGGGGCAAACAACAAGGCTTGCCTCTCCTTCCGCTCCGGGCAAATGGTTTTCCGTGGATCGGTGCCTTTTCGCCCGATAGCCCGATTGCCCGACGGCCGAATCTCCCGATGGCCGAATCTCCTGGGAGCCGAATCGCCCGGCAGTCGAATCGCCGGAGACCTCGCGACCCGGAGCGCCTCAGACGGCAGCCGTGGCAGCCGTGGTGGCCGGGTCGCGGACGGGCGGTCGCGTGAGGAGCCGTGCCCCCGTCGCGGCGCGGACCTCGTCCTCGGTCACGCCCTCGGCGCACTCCACCAGGACCAGCCCGTCCCCGGTCACGTCGACGACGGCCAGATCGGTGATGATCCGGTGGACCACGCGGCGGCCGGTGGCGGGCAGCGTGAGCTCCTCGACGATCTTCGGGCTGCCGTCCCTCGCGGTGTGCTCCATCACCACCAGGACGCGCCGGGCCCCGTGCACGAGGTCCATCGCCCCGCCCATGCCCTTCACCATCCTGCCGGGCACGGTCCAGTTGGCCAGGTCGCCCCGGGCGGAGACCTGCATGCCGCCCAGCACGGAGACGTCGATGCGGCCCGCGCGGATCATGCCGAAGGAGAGTGCCGAGTCGAAGTAGGCGGCGCCCGCCAGCACGGTCACCGTCTCCTTGCCCGCGTTGATCAGATCCGGGTCCTCGTCCCCGGCGACCGGGTACGGCCCGACGCCCAGGATTCCGTTCTCGGAGTGCAGCACCACGTGCACGCCGTCCGGGAGATGGCCGGGGACCAGGGTGGGCAGGCCGATGCCCAGGTTCACGTAACTCCCGTCCAGGAGTTCACGGGCGGCGCGGGCGGCGAGCTGGTCGCGGTCGAGAGGCATCGTCAGTTCTCCGTCCCCGCCGGGGCGGCGGTCTCGTCGGGGTGCGGGGCGGCCCCGTCGGGACCGGCGGCCGTGGCGGCGGGCGTGCGGGCGCGGGACGGCCCGCCGACGGCGGGGGCCGGGACGCGGACCGTACGGCGTTCGATGCGGCGGTCCTCCGGATCGGCGGCGACCACCATGTCCACGAAGACGCCCGGCAGGTGCACCGAACCGGGGTCCAGCTCACCTGCCTCCACGATCCGTTCGGCCTCGACCAGGGTGACCCGGCCGGCCATGGCCACGAGCGGGTTGAAGTTCGAGGCGGCGGCGTGGAAGACGCAGTTGCCGTGGCGGTCGGCCACCGCGGCACGCACCAGGGCGAAGTCGGCGGTGATCGCCTCCTCCAGCAGGTAGCGCCCGCCGCGGAACTCCCGTACCTCCTTGGGCGGAGAGGCCACCGCGACCGTGCCGTCGGCGGCGTACCGCCAGGGCAGGCCGCCCTCCTCCACCTGCGTGCCGACGCCGGCGGGGGTGAAGAACGCGGGGATCCCCGCCCCGCCCGCGCGCAGCCGCTCCGCCAGAGTGCCCTGCGGGGTGAGCTCCACCTCAAGTTCCCCGGAGAGGTACTGACGGGCGAACTCCTTGTTCTCCCCGACGTACGACGAGGTCATCCGCGCGATGCGGCCGGCCCGCAGCAGGAGGCCGAGGCCCCAGTCGTCGAGGCCGCAGTTGTTGGAGACGACCCGCAGGCCCCCGGTCCCCGCCCCCACGAGCGCGGCGATCAGCGCGGACGGGATGCCGCACACGCCGAAGCCGCCGACGGCGAGCAACGCGCCGTCGGGAACGCCGGCCACCGCCTGCGCGGCGGAGTCCACCACCTTGTCCATGTTCTTGTGCCTGCTTTCCATGAGGGGGAGAGGGGCCCGGGCCGGCGGCGTCGGCGTCGGCGCGGTTCACGTGAGCGGGACGGCCCCGCGGCGGACCGTCGGCGCGGTCCTCACCGGGCGCACCGAGCACACCGGGCGTGCCGAGCACACCGGGCGTGCCGAGCACACCGGGCGTGCCGAGCACACCGGGCGTGCCGAGCACACCGGGCGTGCCGAGCACACCGGGCGTGCCGAGCACACCGGGCGTGCCGGGTCGGGTGACCGGGCGGCGGGGAACGCCGTGCCCGGGGCCGCCCGCCGTTCACGATCGCCGCCCCCGGGACGGAGCCGCCATGTGGGCCGGGCACATGAGTGGGGCCACAGGTGCGGTGCACGGCACCATGTCGGCGCCGGTGGCCAACTTTTACCGTCCCAACCGTCGGAAAACCGCGCCGCCACCGCCGTCCGCGCAGAAGTGCCCCGCCCGAAGGGAGCACGACCGGGACAGGACCGGTGCGGCCCCCACTTCCCCAGGAGCCGGTCCCATGCCTGCCAACCCAGCCCGCCCCCGCCGCACCGGAACCCTCGCCGCGCTCGCCGTCCTCGCGGTGTCCGCCCTCCTCGTCCCGGGCTGCGCCCGGGCGGGCACGGCCGGCTCCGACACGTCGGACTCCGGCGGCTCCAAGACCGTCGACGTCGGTCTCGTCTACTCCAAGACCGGTCCGCTCGCCGCCTACGGCAAGCAGTACATCGAGGGCTTCAGAGCCGGACTGGAGTACGCGACCAAAGGCACCGGCAAGGCCGGGGGCCGCACCATCGAGGTGACCGAACGCGACGACGCGGGCGACGCCTCCAAGGCGGTCGCCGCGGCCAAGGACCTCATCGGCAAGGGCACGAAGATCATCGCCGGCTCCACCGACTCCGGCATCGCGCTCCAGATGGCCCCGCTGGCCGCCCAGAACAAGGTGCTGTTCATCGACGGACCCGCCGCCACGGACGCGGTCACCGGCATCAACGAGTACACGTTCCGGTCCGGCCGCCAGTCCTACCAGGACACCCTGACCGCGGCGGCGATGCTCGGCGACGCCAAGGGCAAGAAGGTCACCGTCCTCGCCCAGGACTCCACCTTCGGCCAGGCCAACGTGGCCGCGGTCAAGGCCGTCCTCGGCGGCGAGGGCGCCCAGGTGTCGGCGGTGCTCGCACCGCCGAGCGCCACCGATCTGACCCCCTTCGCCCGCCAGGTCAAGTCCGCAGGGCCCGACCTGGTCTTCGTCGCCTGGGCCGGTGCGACCGCACCCGCCCTGTGGACCGCGCTCGACCAGCAGGGGGTCCTCTCCTCGTCCACCGTCACCACCGGACTGGCCGGCACTGCCTCGTACCCCGTCTTCGGCACCGGCGGCGAGAAGATCACCTTCCTCGCGCACTACTTCGCCGGAGCCGCGGGCACCGGGGCAGAGAAGGCCATGACCACCTCGGTCGAGAAGGCCGGCGGCACCCCCGACCTGTTCACCCCCGACGGGTTCAGCGCCGCGCAGATGATCGTGCGCGCCGTCGAGGAGGGCGGCGACGACGTGGACGCCATGGTGAAGGCCCTGGAGGGCTGGACGTTCGAAGGCGTCAAGGGCGAGCAGCGGATCCGCGCCGAGGACCACGCCATGCTCCAGCCGATGTTCCAGGCCAAGCTCGTCGGCAGCGGTGCCACCGCGGTGCCCGAGCTGATCAAGAAGCTCCCGATGGGCGATGTGGTTCCCCCCGTCAAGCCGCTGGCGGGCTGATCCATGACCGCAGCACCCCGGAGCACCGGGCGGGGGCCGGACGGGACCGCGACCGGTGCCCCCGTCCTCCGCCTGGAGTCCGTCGGCTGGACCGTCGGCGGCGCGACCATCCTCCAGGACGTCTCCCTCGACGTCCACGAGGGCGAGTTCCTCGCCTTCATCGGCCCCAACGGGGCGGGAAAGACCTCGCTGTTCAACCTCATCAGCGGCCTCGTCCCGGCGACCGCCGGCCGCGTCCTCCTCGACGGGACCGACATCACGGGCGAGGCTCCGCACGCCCGGGCGCGGCGCGGACTCGGCCGGACCTTCCAGACGTCGAGCCTGTGGCCCGCGATGAGCGTCGCCGAGCACGTCCGGCTCGCCGCGCAGGCCGCGGGCGGCGGCTCGTACCGCATCTGGCGGCGGGCCTCCCGCTACCAGGCACAGGTCGACGGGGTGCTGGCCCGGACCGGCCTGGAACACCGGGCCGACGCCCTCGCCGGCTCCCTCTCGCACGGCGAGAAGCGGAAGCTGGAACTCGCCGTCCTGCTGGTCGGCGAGCCCCGGCTGATGCTGCTCGACGAACCGATGGCGGGCGTCAGCGCCGAAGAGGTCCCCGCCCTGACCGAGTTGATCCGCGGCCTGCACCTGGACGAGGGCCGCACCGTACTCATGGTGGAGCACCACATGGACGTCCTGCTGGGCCTGGCCGACCGGCTCGCCGTGATGCACCACGGCAGCCTCCTCGCGCTGGACACCCCCGAAGCCGTGACCGCCGACGCCACCGTGCAGCGGGCCTACCTGGGAGCGGCCCTGTGAGCGCCGGCCGGAACACCCGGGGGCCGCTGCTCACCGTCCGCGGCCTGCGGGTGCTGATCGGCGGCCGGCACATCCTGCACGGTGTCGACCTCGACGTCGCGGCCCGGGGCGTCACCGCCCTGCTCGGCCGCAACGGCGCGGGCAAGACCACCACCGTGCGCGCCGTGCTCGGCCTGGTGCCGCGCACCGGCAGCGTGCTGCTGGACGGGGACGAGACCGTGGGCCTGCCCACGCACACCCTGGTGCGCCGCGGCATCGGCTACGCCCCCGAGGACCGGGGGGTGTTCGCCGGGCTGACCGTCGCCGAGAACCTCCGGCTGGCCGAACGCCCGGGCGGCGAACCGGACTACCCGCTCGTCCACGAACTCTTCCCCGAACTCCGCGTCCGGGCGAAGCAGTTGGCCGGAACGCTCTCCGGCGGCCAGCAGCAGATGGTGGCCATCGGCCGCACCCTGCTCAACAGCAACCGGCTGATCATCGCCGACGAGCCGACCAAGGGCCTCGCGCCGAAGGTCGTCACCGAGGTCACCGAGGTCCTGGAGCGCGCCGCCGAAGCCGTACCGGTCCTGCTCGTCGAGCAGAACCTCGCCATGGTCCGGCGGCTCGCCGCGCACTGCACGGTGCTCGCGGACGGCCGTACCGCCCACCAGGGGCCCGCCGCCGGACTGCTCGGCGACCCGGAGGCCACCCGCCGCCTGCTGGGCGTCGGCCGCGCGCCCACGCCC
Organism: Streptomyces sp. NPDC001493; assembly: GCF_053597235.1. Lineage (NCBI taxonomy): Bacteria > Bacillati > Actinomycetota > Actinomycetes > Kitasatosporales > Streptomycetaceae > Streptomyces > Streptomyces sp. NPDC001493. The sequence goes on along the minus strand of NZ_JBSFHV010000022.1, from coordinate 105,619 downwards.
GCGACCCGGACCGCCGCACCCGGCATCCCGTACGCCGCACCCAGCACCCCGTCCGCCGCACCCGGCATCCCGTCCGCCGCACCCGGCATCCCGTCCGCCGACGCCGCCGCGTCCGCGCCGGTGCGGCCCGACCGTTCGGAGGCCGACGCCTGATGGACACCGTCGTCCTGCTCACCCTGACCGGCCTCGGCCTGGGTGCGCTCTACTTCCTCGTCGCCTCCGGGCTCTCGCTGATCTTCGGCCTGATGGACGTGCTGAACTTCGCCCACGGCGCGCTGCTGTCGATCGGCGCCTACGCGACCTGGTGGGCCGCCTCCGGCAACCTCCCCGGCGCGGGCTCCGGCGGATTCGGCTTCGTGTGGGCCGTCGTGTTCGGCGTCCTCGTCGGAACCCTCGCGGCGATCGTGCTCGAACTCGTCGTCGTGCGCCCCCTCTACACCCGTCCGCGCGAGCAGGTCCTCGCCACGGTCGGCGTCTCGCTCGGCGTGCCCGCCCTGCTCTCCGGCATCTGGGGCACCGACCCGCTGACCTTCCCCGGACCCGACGCGCTGAAGGACACCATCGGTGTACTCGGCGCGCACGTCCCCGCCAACCGGCTGCTCCTGATCGGCGCCGCCGTACTCGTCTGGGCGGGCCTGAAACTCTTCCTCGACCGCACCCGGCACGGGCTGGTGGTCCGCGCGGGCGTCGAGGACCGGGCGATGGTCACGGCGCTCGGCATCGACGTCCGCAAGGCGTTCACCCTCGTCTTCGCCATCGGCGGGGCCGCCGCCGCGCTCGGCGGCGCGCTGGGCGGCCTCTACTTCGGTTCGGTCGACCCCCGCCAGGGCACCTCGCTGCTGATCTTCGCCTTCGTGGTCGTCGTCACGGGCGGCATGGGCTCGGTGTCCGGCGCGTCCGTCGCGTCCGTCGCCATCGGACTCATCCAGCAGTTCGCCAACTACTACACCACCGCCGGCCTCGGCGACCTCGCGGTCGTCGTGCTGCTCGCCGCCCTGTTGCTGGTGCGCCCGCGCGGTCTCACCGGGAGGCTCGCATGAGCACCGTCACCGCCACGGCAAGCGCCCCGGCCCGCCGCCTGCTGCGCTGGTGGCCCGCCGGACTCTTCGTCCTGCTCTTCGTCCTGCCCTACGGCACCGTCGACGTCCCCGGGCTGCTCGACGGGCCGGTCGGCAGCGCGGGAAGCCTCCAACTCATCGCGCTCTGCCTGCTGTTCGGTGCCCTCGCCACCGGCTACGACCTGCTGCTCGGCCGCACCGGACTGCTCTCCTTCGGTCACGCGCTGTACTTCGCGGCGGGGAGCTACGCCACCAACACGATGATGCAGGAGGCCGGACTCTCCTTCGGGCTGTCCGCGGTGCTCGGCCTGGTCTTCGGCCTCGTCCTCTCCGTGCTGCTCGGCTCGGTCAGCCTGCGGGTCACCGGCATCGGCTTCTCGATGGTGACGCTCGCGTTCGCGCAGGCCGGCTCGATCGTGGTGGCCCGCGACCCCGGCGGCGTCACGGGCGGTGAGGAGGGCCGCGCGGTCGCCGCCGACGTCCTGCCCGCCGGACTCGTCGGCATCCAGAACACCGCCAACCTGTACTGGATCACCCTCGCCTTCCTCGGCCTCACCCTCGTCGTCGTGCACTGGACCACCCACTCCCCGACGGGCCGGGTCTGGGAGGGCATCAAGGAGAACGAGCGACGGGTCGAGGTACTGGGCCTGCGCCCGTACGGATTCAAGCTGGTCGCCTTCACCGTGGCGGGCGGCCTGGCCGCGCTCGGCGGCATCGTGCACCTGCTGCTGACCGGCGGCTCGACCCCGCACACCACCAGCTCCGAATTCACCCTGTCGCTGCTGGTCATGGTCGTCCTCGGCGGTTCCGGCACCCGCTGGGGCCCGATGCTCGGCGGCATCCTCTACACCTGGGCCGACCACCGCCTCGGCGACGTGGCGAACTCCGCCGCCGTCGCCGACCTGCCCGCCGTCCTGCGGGTGCCGCTCAGCCAGCCGCTGTTCCTGCTCGGCGCGCTCTTCGTGATCGTCGTCAACGTCCTGCCCGGCGGTCTCGCCGCACTGCCCGGCCGGGTCCGCGCCGCACGCACCGCCCGAAGCGGCGCCGGCGACCGCGCTCCCGGCGCCCGCACCCCGGTGGGCGCCCGCACCCCGGTGGGTGCCCGCACCGAACCGCACCACGGCGGCCCGGACACCGGAGGCGTTCCCGACGGGTCCGCCGTCCGGCAGAGTACGGCTCCGGGGGCGTCCGTCGAGGCGGCCCCCGACCCCGCCGGTCACGCCGATGCCGCTGCCGGCCCGAAAGAGAGGAACCTGTCGTGACCCCCGCCGAAACGGCGCCCGCCGCCGCACCCGCCGGCCCCGGCCCGCTGCCCCACGACGAACTGCGCGTCCCGGTCGACGGCGGTGACCTCGCGGTCCTGCGCTGGCCCGCCTCCCACCCGCAGGCACCGACGGTGCTGGCCCTGCACGGCATCACCGCCAACGGCCTCTCCTGGGGCGCGGTGGCACGCCATCTCGCGGGACGCGCCACCCTCGTCGCCCCCGACCTGCGCGGCCGCGCGGGCAGCGCGCACCTGCCGGGGCCGTACGGCATAGCAGCCCACGCCGACGACGCCGCGGCGGTCGCGGAGGCCCTCGCACCGGACCGGCCGGTGCTCGCGGGGCACTCCATGGGCGCCTTCACCGCAGCCCTCGCCGCGGTGCGCCACCCCGCGCTGTTCGGCCCGCTGCTCCTGGTGGACGGCGGGGTCGGCTTCCCCGCCCCCACCCACCTCTCCCCGGACGAGCTGATGACCGCCGTCATCGGGCCGGCCATGGACCGGCTGACCATGACGTTCCCGGACCGCGCCGCGTACCGGGCGTTCTGGCAGGGGCACCCCGCGTTCGCGGACCGGTGGACTCCCGAGGTGGACGCGTACATCCAGCGCGACCTGACGGGCCGCGAGCCGGACCTGCGGTCCTCCTGCCGCCTGGAGGCCGTCCGCACCGACGGCGTCGGCCTGTTCGACGAGGACGTGCTGGCCGCCGTCCGCCACCTGCCCGGCCCCGCCACCCTGCTCTGGGCGGACCGCGGCCTGATGGACGAACCCCAGGGGCTCTACGACCAGGACCGCCTGGACGCCGCGGCGCTGGGCGGCACCGGACTCACCACCCTGCGCGCGCCGGACACCAACCACTACACGGTGCTGACGGGCGAGGCGGGCGCGGCACGCGTCGCGCGGCTGCTGCTGGACGCGGCGGGCCGCGACGGCGCGGGCTCCGCCTGATCCGCCGTACGCTCCGGGGGCGGCGCTCCCGAAGGGCCCGGGTTCCGGAAGGCTTACGCTGAGGAGGCCCGGGCCCTGGAAGGCTTCTGCCTCCTCGCGCCTCACCTGCTCAACCGCGCCAGCCGCAAGGCGAGTTGCAGCTCCAGCGCGCGGTCCGGGTGGTTCCAGTCCGCGCCGAGGAGCGCTTCGATGCGGTCGAGGCGCTGCACGACCGTGTTGACGTGGACGTGCAGCGCGTCCTTGGCGCGGGTCAGACTGCCGCCCGCGCCGAAGTAGGCGGCGAGCGTGCGGACGAGTTCGGTGCCGCGCCGGGCGTCGTAGTCGAGCAGCGGGCCGAGCGTGCTCCGCACGAACCCGCCGACGTCCTTCGCGTCTCCCAGCAGCACCCCGAGGAAGCCGAGTTGGCGCGCGGACGCCCCCTCACCCTGCCGGCCCAGCACGTGCAGGGCGCGCAGACAGCGCACCGCCTCCCCGTGCGCCGTCGCGAGGGCGGCGGGCCCCGAGGCCGGACCGGCCGCGGCGACCGTGACCGGTGCCCCCGTGAGGTGGCCGAGCTGGACGGCCGCGCCGCGCGCCGCCTGCTCCGGGGTCTGCCGCCCGTCGGCGGTCACCAGCAGCACCACCGCCCCGGCGTGGTCGGCGCTCGCGCTCCCGCCCGGCGAGCCGAACAGATGGCGGGCGACGGCCGAACCGAGCCGGTCCCGGGCCTCCGGCACGGTGTCGGCGACCAGCACCAGATGCGGCTGGTCCAGGTCCACGCCCAGCCGACGGCCCCGTTCGGCCAGCAGCGCCGGATCGCGGCCCGCGTCGGTCAGCAGGTCGGTGACGAGCTCGCCCCGCACCCGGTTCTCCGTCTCGGCCACGGTGCGCCGCAGCAGCATGAGCAGACCGGTCACGACCCCGGCGCGTTCGAACATCCGCCGGTCGGAGTCCTCCAGCGCGACCCGCCGGTGCAGCACCATGATGGCCAGCAGCTCCTGACCCGCCAGGACCGCGCAGATCCACCGTCCCGAACGGGCCACCGCCCGGGCCGCCGTACGCGACTCCTCGGCCGTGTCGACCAGCCACCCCGCGTCCATCGAGTCGGCGGCGAAGGGACCGCCGTCCTGCCGGACGGCCGCGAGCGGGCGGCCCGCCGGATCGTGGACCGTGAGTGCCCCGTCGAGCAGTCCCGCCACGGCGGCGGCCACGTCCCGGACGTCCCCGCCGCGCAGCACGAGGTCGGTGAGCCGGTCGTGCGCCTCCTCGGCCCGCTGCACGGCGGCCGAGTGGGCCCGTACCAGCTCGTTCACCTCGGCGAGTTCGGCGAGCGCGGCACGGGTGTCGTGCAGGGCCCGGGCCGTGTCGATGGCGATGGCGGCGTGCGCGGCCAGGGAGGAGAGCAGCGCCACCTCCTCGGGGCCGAACGCCCGTGGCGTGCGGTCGGCGGCGAACAGCACGCCGATCACCTTGCGGTCCTCACCGTGCACCGAACCGAGCAGCAGCGGTACGCCGAGAATGGCGACCAGGCCCTCCTCGAACACCCCCGCGTTGATGTTGCGGGTGTGCCGGAACCGGTCGTCGGTGCGGTAGTCCGGGGTCGCGTACGGGCGGGTGGTCTGCGCGACGAGACCGCCGAGCCCTTCGCCGAGTTCGAGCCGGAGGTTCTGGAAGACCGGTGACACGGACCCGTCCGTGACCCGCATGTAGGTGTCCCCGGCCTCCTCGTCCGGCAGGGTCAGATAGGCGGTGTCCGTGCCGAGCAGCATCCTGGCCCGTCGGACGATGGCCCGCAGCACCTCGTCGAGGTCGTGGGAAGCGGCGAGGTCGCCCGCCGTGTCGAAGAGAGCGGTCAGTTCGAGCTCCCGGCGGCGGTGCGCACGCAGCGAACCGCGTACCCGCAGTGCCGTGGCCACCGCCCGCTCGGTCTCCGCGAGGTCGGCGCCACGGACGCCCGCCCGCCGCGCCTCCCCGGTGACGGCGCCCAGCGCCTCGGCGGGCGCGTCGTCGGCCAGCATCTCCAGCAGCCGCCGCAGATGAGGGGCCGCCGACGATTCCGCCGCCGCACCCGGCGCGGTCACCGGCACGGCGCCCGAGTGCGGGGGAGAAGGGTCGGCCTCGCGCCGTGGCGCACCGCCTGCCGTGCTGGTGTCCATCTCGGTCTCCCTGCTGTTCCCCCGCCCTTCCACCGGTCACCGGTCCGCGACGGAACCGGTACGGCCCGCGGAGGGGAGGGGGCGGGGCCGCGCCGGTCGGGGTGCGCGTCCCATGATGCGGACACCCTGCCAGCCCGGGCCCTCCGCGTCACCCCCTGCGAACTGGCCTTTCACCGACGGCCGCTCGCGTGCGGCGGACACCGTCGGCCACCTGGGGCCGCTTGATGCCCGGACACCGCTCAACGGGCCGTCCAGGCACCGTCCATCGGCAACGACGCCCCGCTCATCGACCCCGCGTACGGGCCGCACAGCCACAGCACGGCCGCACCGACCTCCTCCGGTTCGATCAGCCGCTTGACGGCGCTGCGCTCCAGCAGCACCCGCTCCAGCACCTCCTCCGGAGGAATGCCGTGCGCACGGGCCTGGTCGGCGATCTGGCCCTCGACGAGTGGCGTGCGGACGTACCCGGGGTTCACGCAGTTGCTCGTCACTCCGTACGGCGCGCCCTCCAGGGCGACCACCTTGCTCAGGCCCTCCAGACCGTGCTTGGCGGCGACGTACGCGGACTTGAAGGGACTGGCCCGCAGCCCGTGCACCGAGGAGATGTTGACGACCCGCCCCCAGCCGCGCGCGTACATCCCCGGCAGGGCGCGGCGCAGGATGCGGAACGGGGCCTCCAGCATGACCCGTTGGATCAGCGCGAAGCGGTCCGGCGGGAACTCGTGCACCGGTGCCACGTGTTGGAGACCCGCGTTGTTGACGACCACGTCCACCGCGTCGACGGCCAGCGCGTCCACCTGCTCGGGGTCGGACAGGTCGGCGGTCACGGCGGTCCCGCCGACGAGCCGGGCCACCTCCCGTGCCCCCTCGGCGTCGATGTCCACCACGAGGACGTGCGCGCCCGCCGAAGCCAGTGCCACCGCGCAGGCCCGGCCGATGCCGCTCGCGGCTCCCGTGACGAGAGCCGTGCGACCGGTCAGGAACCGCCCGTCGGGTGATGCGGGTCCGGTGGTCCGGTGGGGCCCGCCCGTGGCGGCGACGCCGGTGGGGGGTGGGGCCGGGGCGTCAGTCCGGCGGCCGGCCGCGGGACGCGAAGTGCTCTCCATGGGCGTCACCGTAGGAAGGCGGACGGGCCGCTCACACGTGGGCGGCCCACACAGTTCCCTCCGCCGTCATGGTGTCCCCCTCCATGGGGCCCGGCCGGACCACCGCGCGCCGCACGCGGGCGGGTCGCCGGCCCGGTGCAGGCCCGGCACCTCCCCGTACGCCGGTCCGGACAACGGTCCGCACGCACACATCCCGGAGTTCCGGATGGGGCGCGTCCACATGTCGGGCCCCCCGGCGCCACGCCTAACGTCCCCCCACGGCAGGCGACCGGCGCCCCTCGGACACGGACGGGGCCCGCACCGCCGGGACCGGGCGGGACCCGGGGCCCGGCGGGCCGCCCGCCGCACCGACCGCCCAGAGCCGCGTCGCCCGGTCACCCGGCGACGGCTCGCGCACCCCCGGAGGTACCCCGTGCGCCGCCCCACTCCTCTCGGCCGCCTCGCGCGGCGGATCGGACGCCTCGCCGTCTCCGGTCTGCTCCTCGCGGCCGCCGGCACCACCGTCCTCGCCCACCCGGCCGCCGCCGCCGGTCCGACACCGGTCACCGGTTTCGGCTCCAACCCCGGCAACCTGTCCATGTACACCTACGTCCCGGCGGGACTTCCGTCCGGCGCGCCGGTCGTCGTGGCGTTGCACGGCTGCGCCCAGACCGCCAACGACTACTACGCCAACAGCGGTTGGACCAAGCTCGCCGACACCTACCGCTTCGCCGTGGTGTTCCCGCAGACCAGCTCGGCGAACAACTCGCTCTCCTGCTTCACCTGGTTCAGCCCGGCGGACACCTCACGCGGCCAGGGCGAGGCGGCCTCCCTCGCCCAGATGGTCACCAAGGCCGAGTCGCTGTACGGCTCGGACGCGGACCGCGTCTACATCACCGGCCTCTCGGCGGGCGGCGGCATGGCGGCGAACATGCTCGCCGCGTACCCGGACCTCTTCGCGGGCGGCTCCATCGCCTCGGGCCTGCCCGCGCAGTGCGCGACGAGCCAGACCGCCGCGTCCACCTGCCAGTACGGCAGCCTGAACCTCACCCCGGCCCAGTGGGGCGACAAGGTCCGCGCGCAGTACCCCGGTTACGCGGGTCCGTGGCCGCGCGTCGCGATCTGGCAGGGGACGTCCGACTACACCGTCTACCCGGTCAACGCGACCGAGCTGCGCGACCAGTGGACCAACGTCCACGGCATCTCCCAGACCCCGTCCAGCACCGCGTCCCTCCCCGGCAGCACCACCCTGACCAGCTACGACGACGCCTCCGGGAAGCCCGCCGTGCAGCTGTACCAGATCAGCGGGATGGGCCACGGCCTCGCCGTCGACCCGGGCTCCGGCGCCGAGCAGTGCGGCACGTCCGCCGCCTACTTCCTCGACACCATCTGCTCCAGTTACTGGACGGCGAAGTTCTGGGGGCTCGACCAGGAGGGCGGCGGAACCGACCCCGGCCAGGGCGGCGAGAAGCTTCCCGCACCGGCCGGACTCGCGGCCGGCACGCCGACCGACACCTCGGTCCCGCTGACCTGGTCCGCCGTCTCCGGCGCTTCCTCGTACCGCGTGTACCGGGGCGGCACCCAGGTCGGCACGCCCACCGGCGTCTCGTACACCGACACGGGGCTGACCGCCGCCACGTCGTACACGTACACCGTCGCCGCGGTCGCCGCCGACGGTACCGTCGGTACGGTCTCCGCCGCGGTCACCGCCACCACCTCCGGATACACCCCCACCTGCACCACGGCCAGCAACTACGCCCACGTGACGGCGGGCCGGGCCCACACCAGCGGCGGGTACACCTACGCCAACGGCTCGAACCAGAACATGGGGCTGTACAACGTGTTCGTCACCCACACGCTGAAGCAGACGGCTCCGGGCACCTACGTCCTCGCCGACACGGGTTGCTGACACGGGTCGTCGGCACCGCCTGCTGACGGCGGTTGCTGACGCGGGTTGCCGGCACCGCCCGCTGACAGCGCGCGCCTGCCCGGCCGACCACGTCCCGGGCCCGGGGCGTCAGCCGGACGGGCGGGTCGCCCGCTCCAACTCCGTCAGGACGGAGCGGTACGGGCGCCCGGTGGCCCGGGTCATGCCGATCTCGCACATCCGGTTGGCCGAGAGATGGGCGCCGTCCTCACGGGAGCCGACCTCGGCGGCCTCCTTGGCCGTCGCCGAATCGGTCAGCTCCTTGTGGAGCATCCCGCGGTCGCCGGCGAACCCGCAGCACTTCGCGTCGTCCGGCAGGAACACCTCCTGGGCGCACGCCCCGGCCAGAGTTCGCAGCCGGTCCACCACGTCCAGATGCTCCATCGAGCACGTCGGGTGGACGACGGCCGTCGTGGTCCTGCGCTCCACCGTGAGACGGGGGAGCAGCTCGTCGGCCGCCCACACGAGGGAGTCCACCACCGTCAGTTCCCGGTGCAGGGCGCGGTTGTCCTCGGTGAGGTACGGGACGACCTCCCGCGCGATACCGAGGGTGCAGGAGGAGGCGTCGACCACCAGCGGCAGAGCGCCGCCGCCGGTCCAGCCCCACGCAGCCTCCACGATCCGGTTGGCCATCACGGCGTTGGCGGTGTCGTACCCCTTCGAGTGCCAGATCGTCGCGCAGCAGGTCCCGCCCACGTCGCCCGGGATCCACACCGGCCTGCCCGCGCGGGCGGAGAGGGCGACGACGGAGTGGGCCAGTGACGGCTCCCGGTCTCCCTCGGGACCGGCGAAGATGCGGTTCACGCACGCCGGGAAGTACACCGCGTGCGCTCCGGCACGCGCGGTGGGCGGGAGCCTGCGGGAGGCCGCCGGGGGGATCTCCGGCAGCCACTCGGGCACCAGGTCGGGGCGGACCACCTTGCGGGCGAGCCGGGTCACCGCCGTCAGCAGCGGGTCCCGTACCCGGTCGCCGAGCCCGTCCGCCACGGCCACGGCGAGCCGGGCGGCCGACTCCACCACCCGGAAGTGCCGCGCGGTGAGCGCCGCGATCCGCTCCTCGCGGGGCGAATGCCGCAGCGAGCGGAAGCCCTTCATCATCGCGCCGGTGTCGATGCCGACGGGGCACGCCAGCATGCAGGTGGAGTCGCCCGCGCAGGTGTCGACCGCGTCGTAGCCGTACGCGTCGAGCAGCGCGTCCTCGACGGGGGAGCCGTCCGGCTGGCGCAGCATCTCCCGCCGCAGCACGATCCGCTGGCGCGGCGTGGTGGTGAGGTCCTGGCTGGGGCAGGTGGGTTCGCAGAAGCCGCACTCGATGCACGGGTCCGCGACCGCCTCCACCGAGGGGATCGTCTTCAGACCGCGCAGGTGCGCCCGGGGATCACGGTCGAGGACCACGCGGGGGGCGAGCACCCCGTCCGGATCGATCAGCCGCTTCGTCCGCCACATCAGCTCGGTCGCCCGCGGGCCCCACTCCCGCTCCAGGAACGGGGCGATGTTGCGGCCGGTGGCGTGCTCGGCCTTCAGCGAACCGTCGAACCGGTCCACCACCAGCGTGCAGAACGCGTCCATGAACGCGGCGTACCGCTCGACGTCGGCGGGGAGGCCCGCGTCGAACGCCAGGAGGAAGTGGAGGTTGCCGTGGGCCGCGTGACCGGCCACCGCCGCGTCGAAGCCGTGGTGCGCCTGGAGCTCCAGCAGGGCCTCGCAGGCCTCCGCCAGCCGGGACGGCGGGACCGCGAAGTCCTCCGTGATCAACGTCGTGCCCGCGGGGCGCGAGCCGCCGACGGCGGTGACGAACGCCTTGCGGGCCTTCCAGTACCCGTTGATCGTCCCCGGGTCCCGGGTGAACGCATTGGTGACCGAAGCGGCCGGAGCGACGAGGGAGAGCCCCGCCACCACCTCGGCCGCCGCCCGCTCGTACGCCTCCTGCGCGGCCTCGTCCGGGGCCCGGAACTCGACGAGCAGGGCCGCCGTCTCCCGGGGGAGGGCCGCCCAGTCCGCCGGTACGCCCCGCACGCTGACCGAGGCGCGCAGGGTGTTGCCGTCCATCAGCTCCACGGCGAGGGCACCGGCCGCGTTGAACAACGGCACCGCCGCGGCAGCGGCGGTCAGCGAGGGAAAGAAGAGGAGCGCCGTGGAGGTCCGCCGGTCGAGCGGCAGCGTGTGGAAGACGACCTCGGAGAGGAAACCGAAGGTGCCCTCGGAGCCGACCATCAGCCCGCGCAGGATCTCCACCGGCGTCGCGCCGTCCAGGAACGCGTCCAGGCGGTAGCCGTTGGTGTTCTTGATCTCGTACTTGGCGCGGATGCGGGCGGTCAGCGCCTCGTCCGCCTCGATCTCCGCCTTCAACGCCATCAGGCCCTCGCAGAGGTGGGGCTCCGCGTGCGCGAGGAGTTCACCGGCGGCCGGGTCGGCGGTGTCGACCATCGTGCCGCCCGGCAGGACGAAGGAGAGCGAGGAGACCGTCCGGTAGGAGTTCCGGGTGGTACCGGCGGTCATTCCGGAGGCGTTGTTGGCGACCACTCCGCCGACCGTGCAGGCGATGGCGCTGGCCGGGTCGGGGCCGAGCACCCTGCCGTACCGGGCGAGGGTGGCGTTGGCCCGGGCGATCGTGGTGCCGGGGCGGATCCTGGCCCGCGCGCCGCCGTCCAGCACGGTCACCCCGCTCCAGTGGCGGCGCACGTCGACGAGGATGTCCTCGCCCTGGGCCTGGCCGTTCAGGCTGGTGCCGGCGGCCCGGAAGACGACGTTCCGCCCCTTGCCGTGCGCGTACGACAGCACCGCCGAGACGTCGTCGATGTCCTCGGCGACCACCACGACCCGGGGCAGGAAGCGGTACGGACTCGCGTCGGAGGCGTACTTCACCAGGTCGGAGACCTTCCAGAGCACCTTCCCCGCGCCCAGCAGGGCGACCAGCTCCGAGCGCAGGGGCTCCGGGGTGCCCGCCGCGCTCCGGTCGGACACGCGGTCGGGGGCCTCCTCGCGCGCCCGGCCAGGACGGAGGGCTTCCGGCTCCGGCTCCAGCAGCGGGAACTCCGGCAACTCCGGCAACTGTGGCATCTCGGCATCCCCTCGGGCGGCGGACGCGGTCCTCCCGCGTCCGGGTGCGACGGCTCAGCAGTGGCGCCCCGGCAGTCCGTCGACCAGGGCGGCCAGCAGCCCGCCGAGCACCTCGCGCTGATCGGCGGTCAACGGAGCCAGGATCTCCTCCGCGGCGGCCCGGCGCGCGTCGCGCAGCTCTCCGAGCGTGGCCCGGCCCTTGTCGGTGATCTCGATGCGCACCACGCGCCGGTTCGCCGGATCCGGGGCCCTGCGCACCCGCCCGCCCGCTTCCAGGCCGTCCACCAGGCTGGTCACCGCGCGCGGGACGACGTCCAGCCGCTGCGCGAGATCGGCCATCCGGGGCGGGGAGTCGTACTGCGCGACCGCGCGCAGCAGACGGAACTGCGCGGGCGTGATGCCGATCGGCTCCAGCTGGCGGCTCTGGATGCGGTGGAGCCGGCGGGTGAGCCGCAGGAGCTGTTCGGCGAGGTGGCCGTCGGAATCGGGGGAGTCCATGCCGGAACAATATCAGGACCAGGTTCATTGTGAGTATAGGTAACAGTGAGGTACGCTCTTCACGGTTCGGATCGCCCGGCTTTTTTTGGGTGGCGCCGGACCGCTGCCCCGCTGCGTACCGGCGCGTACCGCTCTCCTGAGGGTCGGACCGCCAGGACGCCGCACGGGCCGGACCCGGCCTTCCGCACTTCCACAGCCCCCATGAAGGAGCACATGAAACCCGACGAACCCACCTGGACGCCCCCACCCAAGGACGGCACGCAGCCGCCCCCCGAGGTGCGCCGCATCCTCCGCCTCTTCCGTCCCTACCGGGGCCGCCTCGCGCTGGTCGGGCTGCTGGTCGGCGCCTCCTCCCTGGTGTCGGTCGCCTCCCCCTTCCTGCTCCGCGAGATCCTCGACACCGCCATACCGCAGGGGCGCACCGGCCTGCTCACGCTGCTCGCGCTCGGGATGATCGCCACCGCCGTGATGAACAGCGTCTTCGGCGTCCTCCAGACCCTGATCTCCACCACGGTCGGCCAGCGCGTCATGCACGATCTGCGCACCGGCGTCTACACCCAGCTCCAGCGGATGCCGCTGGCCTTCTTCACCAGGACCCGTACCGGTGAGGTGCAGTCCCGCATCGCCAACGACATCGGCGGGATGCAGGCGACCGTCACCTCCACCGCCACCTCCCTGGTCTCGAACCTCACCGCCGTCGTCGCCACCGTCGTCGCGATGGTCGCGCTCGACTGGCGGCTCACCCTCGTCTCGCTGCTTCTGCTGCCCGTCTTCGTCTGGATCAGCCGCCGCGTCGGACGGGAGCGGAAGAAGATCACCACGCAGCGGCAGCGGCAGATGGCCGCGATGGCGGCGACCGTCACCGAGTCCCTCTCCGTCAGCGGCATCCTGCTCGGCCGCACGATGGGACGCTCGGACTCGCTGATCAAGGGCTTCGCCGAGGAGTCGGAGCAGCTGGTCGACCTCGAAGTCCGCTCCAACATGGCGGGACGCTGGCGGATGTCGACGATCGGCATCGTCATGGCCGCCATGCCCGCCGTCATCTACTGGGCCGCCGGCCTGACCCTGAGCTCCGGCAGCACGGCCGTCTCCATCGGCACGCTCGTCGCCTTCGTCTCGCTCCAGCAGGGGCTCTTCCGGCCCGCGGTGAGCCTGCTCGCGACCGGCGTCCAGATGCAGACCTCCCTCGCGCTCTTCCAGCGCATCTTCGAGTACCTGGATCTCAAGGTCGACATCACGGAGCCCGCGAGCCCCGTCCGCCTGGACCGTATCCGCGGAGAGATCGCCTTCGAACACGTCGGCTTCGGCTACGACGAGAAGAGCGGGCCCACCCTCGACGACATCGACGTGAAGGTGCCCGCGGGCAGCAGCCTGGCGGTGGTCGGCCCCACCGGATCCGGCAAGTCCACCCTGAGCTACCTCGTGCCCAGGCTGTACGACGTCACCTCCGGCCGTGTGACGATCGACGGGGTCGACGTACGGGACCTCGACTTCGACTCCCTCGCGCGGGCGGTCGGCGTGGTCTCGCAGGAGACCTACCTCTTCCACGCCTCGGTCGCCGAGAACCTCCGGTTCGCCAAGCCCGACGCCACCGACGAGGAGATCGAGGCAGCGGCGCGCGCCGCGCAGATCCACGACCACATCGCGTCGCTCCCCGACGGGTACGACACCCTCGTCGGCGAGCGCGGTTACCGCTTCTCCGGCGGTGAGAAACAGCGCCTCGCCATCGCCCGTACGATCCTGCGCGACCCCCCGATCCTGGTGCTCGACGAGGCGACCAGCGCCCTCGACACCCGTACGGAACACGCCGTGCAGGAGGCGATCGACGCCCTCTCGGCCGGCCGCACCACGCTCACCATCGCGCACCGCCTCTCCACCATCCGGGACGCCGACCAGATCGTCGTACTGGAGGGTGGCCGAACGGTCGAGCGGGGCACGCACGAGGAACTCCTCGCGCAGGACGGCCGCTATGCCGCCCTCATCCGCCGGGACACCCGCCTGGAGCCCGCGGCGGGGTGACCGTCGGCCGTACCGGCTGCCCCGGACGGGATTGGCCCGGACGGGATTGCCCCGGACGGGATTGGCCCGCTCGTCACCCGGCCGCAGGGTTCCTGGGTGTCGAGCGTCGTTCCGCAGATCCGGGGCATTTGTACGGTTATCGTGCCCGCATGGTGCGTGCCCGCATGGTAAACGAGCCCGATTCCCTCCGATACCGCCGGAGGCTGCGCCCCACGCGGCGGGGCAAGGCGATGCTGCTCTTCGGGGGCGCGCTCGTGGCCGCCGCCACGGTCGCGGCCCCCCTGCTGGTTCCGCGGGGCGCCCCCGAGCCGGGGACCGAGGCGACCGCGTCCCTGGTGATCCCCGAGGGATGGCGAGCGGGGCAGATCTACGCCGCCGTCGACCAGGCGCTAGGGGTTCCGCCGGGCACCACCGAGAAGGCCGTGCCCGAGGCGCACCTCCCGCTGCCCGAAGCCGCGCACGGCAATCCGGAGGGGTATCTCTTCCCGGCGACCTACCCCATCCGCCCCGGCACGACCCCCCGGAGTCTGCTCCGCTACATGGTGGACACGGCGGCCCAGAGGTTCGGGGGCGACCGGATCACCGACGGGGCGCTGCAGCACCACATCTCCGCCTATCAGACGGTGACGCTCGCCAGCGTCATCCAGGCGGAGGCGGACACCGCCTCCGACATGGGGAAGGTGGGCCGGGTCGTCTACAACCGCCTGCATCAGGACATGCCCCTGCAGATGGACTCGACGCTCAACTACGCCCTCAGGCGCTCCACGCTGGACACCACCACCGAGGACACCCGGATCGACAGCCCGTACAACACCTACCGCCGCAAGGGTCTCCCGCCCACTCCGATCGGCAACCCCGGCGAACAGGCGATGCGGGCCGCCATCGGCCCCACGGCGGGCCCGTGGCTGTACTTCGTGACGGTCCGGCCGGGGGACACCCGCTTCACCGAGAACTACGAGGCGCACCGGCGGAACGTCGCAGAGTTCAACCAGAGCCGGGAGAACGCGGTCGCGGCTCCCGGATGAAGACGGGATACGGGAGGCGGGATACGGGAGGCGGAACGCTCGGACGGTTCGGGCCGGGATCACGCCGGCAGGCGGGCGTCCACCGGTGCGGCGGAGGTCTCCGCCAGCAGCCGCACGACCGAACGCACCGCGGTGCGCCCGGCGCGGTTGGCGCCGATGGTGCTGGCGGAGGGGCCGTAGCCGACCAGGTGGACGCGCCCGTCCCGTACCGCCCGCGTGTTCTCCACCCGGATGCCGCCGCCGGGCTCCCGCAGCCCCAGCGGCGCCAGATGGTCGATGGCGGGCCGGAATCCGGTCGCCCAGAGGATCACGTCGACGTCGATGCCGGAGATCCGCCCGTCGTCCCAGGCCACCCCCGTCGGGGTGATGCGGTCGAACATCGGCAGCCGGTCGAGGATCCCGCGCGCCCGCGCGTCGCGGACGGCCTCGTTGAGGGGAAGACCGGTCACGCTCACCACACTCTGGGGCGCCAGCCCCCGTCGCACCCGTTCCTCCACCAACGCGACGGCGGCGCGCCCCTGTTCGGCCCCGAACGGGCCCTCGCGGAAGACGGGCTCGCGCCGGGTCACCCAGTACGTGGCCGCCGCGACGTCGGCGATCTCCATCAGGTGCTGCGTACCGGAGGCGCCGCCGCCGACCACCACCACCCGCAGCCCGGCGAACTCCTCCGGCCCCGGGTAGCGGGCCGTGTGGAGCTGCCGCCCGAGGAACGTCTCCTGCCCCGGATACCGGGGCCAGAACGGCCGGTCCCAGGTGCCGGTCGCGTTGATCACCGCCCGCGCCGCGTACGCCCCCTCGGACGTCTCGACCAGCAGGCGCCCTCCGCTCCCCTCTCCGGCCGCTTCCCTGACCGCCTCGACATCCACCGGCCGGTGCACCCGGAGCCCGAAACGGCGCTCGTACGCGTCGAAGTACGCGCCGATCACCTCGGAGGAGGGCCGATCCGGATCGGCGCCGGTCAGCTCCATGCCCGGCAGCGAGTGCATCCCGTGCACCTTGCCGTACGTCAGCGAGGGCCAGCGGAACTGCCAGGCGCCACCCGGACGCGGTGCGTGGTCGAGGACGACGAAGTCGCGGTCCGGCTCCAGGCCGACCCGTGCCAAGTGGTACGCGGCGGCCAGCCCGGCCTGCCCCGCACCGATCACCACCACGTCGGTGTCCCGCACCGCCTCAGAATCGTTCACGCTTCTACCAACTCCGGAAGCGCGGCGCCTCTTCCCGCGCGTCCGGCCGGCCGCCGCGTCCGCCGATGCGGTCGGGCATCCTGCGGCCGGGCATCCTGTGGCCGGGGGCGGCAAGATGGCGGCATGCCTGATTCCTTCACCACGCACGTCCTGCACCTCACCACCGGAAGGACGGAGACGGTCACCGACCTGACCGGCGACTGCGAGCAGTTCCTGTCCCGTGCCGCCGCCGGCCGGGACGGCCTCCTCAACATCTTCGTCCCCCACGCGACGGCCGGGATCGCCGTCCTGGAGACCGGAGCCGGCAGCGACGACGACCTGCTCGCGACCCTCCACACCCTGCTTCCCGCCGACGACCGCTGGCAGCACCGCCACGGCACCCCCGGCCACGGCCGCGACCACGTCCTCCCCGCCCTCGTACCGCCCCACGCGACCCTGCCGGTGATCGCGGGCCGCCTGGAACTGGGCACCTGGCAGTCGGTGTGCCTGGTGGATACAAATCGCGACAATGCAAACCGTCAGGTTCGGCTGAGCTTCTTCGGTGGGTGAGCCGATCCGGTTGCACGATAGGCGGGAAGTCCGGCCGCACCAACCGGACGCTCGGACCGTGTGTCCGAACCTGTCACGCAGGCCTGCATAAGCCCTCGACGTGCATTCGAAGCGCTGCTCCGCACACGCTTGTTCCGCCTCCCTGCTGCTCATTTTTTTGGGGGTAGCTTCTGAAGATCGTCGATCGGTTGACCAGTAAACTTCGTCACCGGCTCCCTCGGCAGGTGCCCGTGATGTCGGTACACCATCTCGTCGGGATGTCGTTTCACCCGTGCGAGCCGCCACGCCGCGTCGTAGGACATGCGGCGCGGTTCTTGAGCACGTAACCGCAGAGCTAGGAGGCTGGTTGCCTGGTCGAGGAGCCAGCGTGGGGCGATCGGCTTCATTGTCCTACGCCCGTCCCAGCGGGGGGGATCGGGCGTACCCCCGCCGCCACCGCTGTCAGATACGTCTACGGTGGCCATTTCGTCCGATGATGGCCAGGGAATATCGGCCCATGCCATAACCGCAGGCGGGCGTTGGTGCGGCCCTGTACGGTCGCGACATGGAAAAGTGGGTGGTCCCCGAGAACTCGAAGAAGCGCGTCCAACGCGCGAGCCGGACGATCGGGAAGGGGACGGGCACCCCCGAGGAGATCCGTGAGGCGCGGGACGTCCTGAGTAACTACCGTCTCGCCCATGCATTTCCTCTGAACGCGGTGACCGTGACCGTGCGGCTGCGAGCGCTCGACATCAACCCAAACGCCGTCGTGGCCCAGCGCCGGAAGCGCCTGCCCACGATCCTGGACAAGCTGAAGCGCCACCCCACAATGAGCGTGACCACCATGCAGGACTTGGGGGGTTGCCGGGTGGTCTTCGACACCGTTGCCGAGGTGGACGAGTTGGTCAGTGTCCTGAGGGACTTGCCACGGAGCAAGAACCGCGTCAACAAGGTCTACGACTATCTACGTGATGACCCGGGGCCACGCGACTCTGGCTACCGGGGCGTTCACCTGGTGTACGAGTACGGAGCCTCAAAAGAGGAATACCACGGCCTGCGGATCGAGTTGCAGGTGCGCACGCAGCTCCAGCACGCCTGGGCGACCGCCGTCGAGACCATGGATTTGTTCTCGGGCAGTGAGTTGAAGTACGGGAAGGGCGACGCGGACGTGCTCAGGTTCTTCGTCCTGGTCGGCTCGCTGATGGCGTACGAGGAAGGCACCACCCCGGTGCCCGGAGCCCAGGGGACGCGAGAGGATCTGGCGGCCGAGTTGGCACGCCTGGAGGCGAGCGTCGGCGTTCTGGAGCGGCTACGGGGCTACGCGGCGATCGTGGGCGAGCACGCCAAGACGGACCGCCGGAACACCCTGACCCTTGAGCTCTGGCGGACCAAGGGACAGCTCGCAGTGACGGTACACGAGACGCTGGCCGCCGCCGAGGCCCGGATCACTGAGTTGGAGGCATTGGACGACGAGGACTTGGACGCGGTGCTCATCAACATCGCCCGGATCAGCCAGCTGCGTGACGCGTACCCGAACTACTTCGCAGATACCGGCCGTTTCGCCGACTTCGTCATGGCGTGTCTTAAGGGCAGTTGAGACGGGCGGGCACAGTGTTCCCGGTCGACTGTGGGGTTGGATTCGCGAAGGCGCAGGTCCGAGTGCCGCGGTGTTCCTGAAGAGTAGCTGCCCGCCCCGCTACCTCAGGGGTGGCCGATCGGGGCGGGCAATGATCCGATACCTGTCTGAAAGACGTCGTAGCTGAGGTTTGCCACATTGCCTAACTCGTAGTGCTCATGGACCCTGGAAGGCTTGCCACGGTGGCGGGCGTTTGGGGGATGTGATGGTACGCCCGGCAGTACGCGACGGCAGCGATCCCAAGGCTGTCCGTGACACGCGCGTGTTGGTCGACTGCCTGCAGGAGCTGGTGCGAGGCGCTTACCGGCCTGTCAGGAACTGCAGCAAGTACCCCGAAACGGTGTGGCTTGCAGATGTTCCAGAGGGACTCGTCCGGCCCGTAAAGGACGCCGACTCCCGCATCATGGTGGTGAAGCACCGTCCACCCCTGGACGCGCCCCGGCTGCCAGCAGTTCTGCAGGGACGCGTATCAGTCGAGGCCACAGCGACCGCCGCCGCAGAGCCTCCCGAGCTGCTCGACGACATGGCAATGTTCAGTGAACGGACAGACCCCTTCAATGACGAGGCCGATGATCCGAAGGCATTGGATGTCGGCAGCTCAGATGTGCGTAAGGCCTACGAGGGCTGGGTCGGCCGATGGAAGCGATGGGCGCGGGAAGAGCTAGCTGCTGCGTCGCACCGCCGTCTGCACCAGCAGCTGTATCGGATTGCCAAGAAGATCCAACAGGACGGTGACTCCTTCGAAACCGTCCTGGCCGTAGGCCTCCTGCAAGTAGGAGCCGAGCGAGCTTCGGCTCGGGTACGCAGGCACATTGTGACGGTTCCTGTCACCCTTACGGTTGATCCGAATTCAGTCAACATCACGGTGTCTTTGGTGCCGGGTCAGTCAGGTCGCCTGGAAGATACCGAGTTTCTCAGCGAGTCCGATGGCTACACCTCGGAACTACTGGGGGTCGTACGTTCTGAGGTGGAGGAAGCCGCCTTCCACCCCTTGTCAGACCGGGCGTCTGAGGCCGTGCGCTCATGGGCCCAGCGTGCCTTCGGTGTCGAGCGAACACTTCCGTTCGACTCCGGCAGCGGGCACCCTGACCTCACCGCCGACCCCCAGGCACGGTCACTGCATCATGCGCCGGCGATCATCCTGCGCGAACATGGCCAGCGCTCGGTACTCGGTTTCTTCGAAAGTATCGCGCGAGTCTTGAAGCGTCCCGGAGCGCAGGCGCCTTTGGGGCTGGCACAGCTGCTGTACGACCTCGAACCCGAGCAACGCACCGCCTGGGAGAGTAGTAAGGGTCCCGTCCCTCCGGCACTGGGCCCGGAACCGCTATTCCCCATGCTCACCAACGCGGCCCAGCTGGACGTGCTGGACAGACTGCAGCACGACACCAGCGTGGTGGTCCAAGGCCCGCCGGGCACCGGAAAGACCCACACGATCAGCAATCTCATCGCGGCGCTTCTCGCGGATGGCAAGAGAGTCTTGGTCACCAGCGAAAAGGGACAAGCTCTCAAGGTACTGATCGACCAACTACCGCCCAAACTGCGCAGCATGTGCGTGCTCCAGCGCGATCAGTGGCAGGGCGGCAGCTCCGATCTGCGCCAGTCGCTCGGAGCTCTGGCCCACCTGAGCGCGACCACGAACACTGCGCGGCTTCAGCAGCACATCGAGACCCAGCAGGCTCAGCGACACCAACTTTTGGCTGAACGGGCCATGCTGCGAGAACGTCTGAGAGCGGTACGGGAAGTGGAGTGGTATGAGCACCCCGAGATCGCACCGGGATACCGCGGCCGCCTCGACGAGATTGTACAGACGGTCGAACGGGGCAATGCTGACTACCAGTGGCTGCCGCCGCTGCCTGCACAACCAGGGCAACTGCCACCATTGGATACTGATGAGGCTCAGCGGCTATGGCTGCTGGTGACCCAGCACGGCCCAGAGATCCTCGATGCTCACATTCAGTACTGCCCCGATCCAGGCACCTTGCCCGACCCCGAAGAGGTCTCAGGCCGCATCAGGGACATAGAGGCAGCGAACACAGCCCTCGGGTTGGAGCCCGCAACGCCACTTGCCCAGGCCCTGGCCGAACACGGGGAAGTGGAGCTTGCAGTGACGGAAGGCCTACTGGAGCAAGCCCAGCAGGCCCTTCAAGACATGGGGATGTCCGCAGACCCTGCAGCGTGGCAAGAGAAGAGCTGGCCCACTCGCGCGCTTGAGGACGGCATCGCACGACGCTCGCAACAGATGTGGGACAGCATCCGCAACGCCTCAAAGCGAGCCCAACAGACCCAACAAGAGATTGCGAACGCCTCCTTCCTGAATGTGGAAGTGCCCCAGCTACCCGAAGGCGAAGAACGAGAACTACTGGTAAGCAGCCGGGACGTTGAGAAGTACCTCCTGGGAAACGGTCAACTGAACAAACGATGGCCCCGGCCAGCTGTCCTCAAACAAGCCCGGGTCCTACTCGAACAATGTCGAGTCGAAGGCATGGCCCCAACCAACCGAGAGCAAGTTACCGCGGTGGTGCGCCATCTGGAGATGCGCTCCCACATCCGTACTTTGCGCAGCCGCTGGGCAGGGGTCGGATGGGACGTCGAGAAGAACACACCAGAATTGCTGTTCTCCGAACTCCTGGACAGAGCCTCCTTGCTGCAGGCCATCGACTGTTGCGTCGCGGCAATCCGCCAAGTCCACACGAGGCTGCTCACCAACGGTATCCCAGTACCTGTCACCACAATCGATCAGTGGCAGAACGTCCGACGAGCTACTTCACAGGCCAGGAACCTGTTACGGGTCAAGGCAGCAGACCGCCAGCTCAACGAGCTTCTCACTAGCCTTCCTCAGCCACAAGCTCAAGGCGTTCAGGAGCTTCGCCAGGCAGCTGATGCCGTAGCTGCCCGCGACGCCCAGGCCTATGCCAACGCAGTGCAAGCATTGACGCTGGCGTACCAGCGTGAAGCGGACCGTCGAGAGACAGGAAAACTGTTCCAGCGCCTGAGCGAAGCTCACGCTGAGTTGGCGCAGGTGTTCGCCTCCGACCCTCTCGCAGGACACTGGCGTGACCGATTCGCTGCATTCCCCCACGCGTGGGCTTGGCGGCAAGCACAGGACTTCCTCGACACCGTTCTCCTCCCCGGTCGTGAAGAACAGCTCGAAGGGGAGCTGGCGCAGATCGAAGGCAGACTCCACGAGATTGTAGAGGGCCTGGTGTGCGACCGAGCGGCCCTGCACTGCGTGAGCCGCATGACCACGAAACACAAACAAGCCCTGGCCGCTTACGCCAGCGCCATAGCCAATGCCGGCCAAGGGACAACGGACTACGGAAAACGCCACCAACGACACGCACGCTCAGCCATGCAGACAGCTCAGGGCGCGGTCCCCGCATGGATCATGCCGCTCAGGCAGGTAGCCGAGACGATTAGCCCGGAACCAGACTCCTTCGATGTTGTGATCGTCGACGAAGCCAGCCAGGTCGGTCTGAACGGCCTCCTGCTGCTGTGGCTCGCCCCGCGGATCATCGTCGTCGGGGACGACCGCCAGTGCGCGCCCTACTACACCGGCAGCAAACATGACCGGATCACCCAAATTTTCGACGAACGCATGGATGCACTTGAACCCTGGCAGCGCGAAGGTTTCGACCCCAAATCCAACCTGTACGAGCTGCTTTCCTCACGCTTCACCGAAGTGGTCCGTCTCACCGAACACTTTCGCTGCATGCCCGAAATCATCAAGTGGTCCTCAATGCAGTTTTACCCCGACAACGAGCTCATCCCGCTGCGTCAGCACGGCTCGGACCGGCTCTCCCCGCTGAAAGTTGTCCACGTACCAGAAGGCCACTGTGAAGGACGCAGAGATAAGCTGATCAACCGCCCCGAAGCAGAGGCAGTCGTTGACCAGCTCTGCCGCCTCACCCAAGACCCGGCCTACGCCGACCGCAGCCTAGGTGTCATCATCCTGCGCCAAGGCGCCCAGAGCCGGCTCGTACAAGACCTCGTTGACCTGCGCATCGACATGCCGGCCCGCGAGCGCCACAACATCCTGGTCGGTACTCCTGAGGAATTCCAAGGCGACCAACGCGATGTCATCCTGCTCGCCATGGTCGTCGACGGCACCAACGTCATCGCGGCAACTGGGCGCAGCCATGAACGGCGCTTCAATGTCGCAGCCAGCCGAGCTCGCGACCAGATGTGGCTCTTCCACTCGATGACCGTCGACCAACTGAGCAGCAAAGACCTGCGCCGCTCCCTGCTCACCTACATGCAAAACCCGCCCCCGCCCTACACCCACGCCCGCCAGCCGGCCAACGTCACCCCAGACCAGCTATGCGCCCCCTTCGACTCGCTCTTCGAGCAACGCGTCTACCTACGCATCAAGGAACGTGGCTACGACGTAGTGCCGCAGTGGGAAGTCAACGGCAAGCGCATCGACCTAGTCGTCACCGGGGGCCACGGACGCCTCGCCGTCGAGTGTGACGGAAGTCCCCACCACTCCACGAGGCAACAGATCCACGACGACGCGGAGCGCGAACGAGAACTACGCCGCGCAGGCTGGACCTTTTGGCGCGTGCGCAGCAGCGCCTTTGCTCTGTCGCCGGAGGCCGCCCTGGCCCCTCTGTGGAAACGCTTGACCGACCTCGGAATCTACCCGGATACCGCATCAGACGGAGGCGCAGATGGCACAGAACCTCTGGCGGTGTGGGCGCCGGTCGGTCTGGCTGAAGCCGAGACCGCAGAGGAAGAGGCAGACCCCTATGACGGTGAACTGGACGACGACAGTGAGGCAGTCTGACATGGAAAAATTCGACGAAAGCACTCTCGAAGAGCTGGCTGCCTTGATCAGCGGAGATGAGGCCGGCATGAAACGTCGCGGTGGCTGGGAGCTGGCGCCCTTCCTCCGCCGCGCTGGCTGGGAAGATGTTCCCGATCACGACGGCAGCCCACGACACACATGGCTTCTGGACCTCCTGCGTGAGCGTAAGGAAGACGACGCCGGAGACATCGAGCGTGTCGTACTGCGCCTGGCCGACCGGCGTGAGTACCAGCAACAAGCCAGTGAGTACACACCTGTCATCGAACGGCTCCAGGAAGTCCTGGCCCTCGAAGGCCTACGCGTCGACTATCGCAACGGGCATCCCAACCTCGTTGCGTACGATCCTGACAACCCACCCCGGCCACAGCGAGTTGAACTCAAGGTCACGATCACCGACATCGTCGCTGATCCCGACTTGGCCCGCGCCGTCCAGTTGCGTCTGGATGAGGCGCACACATGTCAGGAAAACGGCGCTTACACCTCTGCGGTCATCATGCTCGGCAGCCTCCTCGAAGGCGTGCTCGTACACGCAGCCGAAGTCAGGCCTGCCGCCACGCCACTTTCCAAGCCGCTCCGCGCGGCTGGCATGCAGGACCTTGTTCAGCATGCCCATGTGAATGGATGGATCGACCAAGACGCGAAAATGGCGTCGGAACTATTGCGAACCTACCGCAATCTGGTTCACCCGCTCGCGGAGAAGCGAGCGAAGCACAGCGCGGACTTCGACACAGCCGATCTGTGTTGGTCCACCGTGAACGCCGTCCTCAATGACCTGGCGGCCAGTCGCGTCTGACTACCTTCCCAAAGCCTGGCTGCGCCTCGGCGCTGCCGCGCAGCCCGCCACCAGGGCGCAGCCAGGCAGTGTCCAGGTTCAGTTCGTAGTGGTCACCTTCGTGTCCGGAGGGAGCCCGGCCACTTCTGGGAGCGGGTCCGCCGATCGATCCGTGGGGACGCGACCAAGTAGCGTGAGTTGCCTTAACGGAGTTTGGTGGACACGAATCGCGACAATGCAAACCGTCAGGTGCGTCTGACTTCCTCGACCAGTGAGCCGCTCTGGTACGACTGGAGAACCGCCCCTGCGGATCAGGCCGTAGCTTTTTGCTCGCGAAATCCAAGAGCCTTGCGGCGTCCTCCACGCTCCCCATTCCGTCCACATCTCAGAGAGTTGCTGGCCGAGCACGGTGAGGTCTGGCCCCAGCGATCGTGGATCGCTGGTGACGAGCGGGCACTTCCGGCGGGTGCTGGCCCCCTGGAGGTACAGGGCCGATCTACGGTTGCGGCCTGCCGTGGCAGCTCGGTGGCGCCGCATACCGCACACACCGGGGCTCCTCGCAACCGCGAGGAGCCCCGGCCCGCTTTTCACGTCAGGTCATTGCCCTATGGGTAGGCGACCACATTGCTGGGAGTCGTGTCCGAGGCGGTCACCGCCCCCACGTCGTTGATGACGTGGGTGATGGTGCCCACGCCGCCGAGCGAGACCGTCAGAGCGTTGTGGAACTTCACGCCGGGAGTGTTGGGCACTTCGAAGGCGTGGTAGCTGTTCACCGCGGGGTTGACGTTGAAGTAGCAGTAGCTGCCGAGCCCCCACGCCTCGTGGGTGGTGACGCCCGCGCCCACCTTGTAGGCGGCGTATCCGTTGACCCCTGCCGCGCTCATCCACGCGGCCTGATTGGGCACGTCGTACGGCATCTCGTTCTGGAAGAAGATCGTCTTGCCGTTCTGGCCGTTCCAGATGACTTCGTGCTTCTGGTAGTGCTCGACGAAGAGACCGGTCGCAAGAACGCTGTTGCCGTTGACGATCACGCCGGTGTCCGCCGTGTTGGTCGTCCAGCCGAAGGATCCCGCCTTGCCGTGGTCGGCCCGCCAGGCCCAGATGTGGTCGATGATCACGTTGTTGCTGTTGACGATCAGGCTGGTCGTCGCCTTGCCGGCGATCTGGCCACCGATCCGGAAGAACACGTCCTGGATGGTCGTCGGGTTGCCCGCGTGGCTCGCGGACGATCCGGACGGGCCGACGGTCAGCAGCGCCGCCGAGTTGGTGGTTCCGGCGTCGATCAGCAGGCCCTTGAGACGGACTCCGTCCACGTCGGCGACCTGGATCGCGTTGACGCCGTTGTCCGGGACGAAGGTCGGGTAGCCGATGCCGAGGACGACCGTGTTGGCCCGGGTGACGTTCAGCGTCTGGTTCAGGTGGTAGACGCCCGGCGTGACGAACAGGTTGCAGCCCTGAGACAGGGCGTTGTTGATGGTCGCGGCGGTGTCGCCGGCCTTGACCACGTAGAACTGGCTCATCGGCTGAGAGGTACCGGGAGTGCTGCCGTTCGCCCAGCTCGCCCCCGATGCGTCGGTGCGCAGCGACGGAAGGAACACCCGGTATTTTCCGGCGCCGTCGACGTACAGATACGGCACGTCACGGGAGACCGGGGTGGTGGCCAAGGTGGTTTCGGGCGGGTTGGGGAAGGTGTTCGCGGGAGCACCGGCGGTGCCGGAGAAGACCATGTTCCACACGCCGCCGGCCCAGCTGCCCACGTTGCTGTCCCGGGTGTACCACTGCTGCTGCGAGATGGACGCCGCCTGGCCGCTGACTTTGGTGTCGGCGATGTAGCCGCCGCTCGCCCAGCCGTAACTGGCCGGGTAGAGCTGCAGGTCGCCGCGGACGTCGATGCGGCGGAACGGGGCCGCCTGGGCCACGGCCCAACGGTTCCCGCCCACCGGATTGATGGCCAGATTCTCGGCCGAGCGCCAGAAGTTCTGCGTCGCGTTGCCCGCGTCCGAGGCGTTGAAGGCGTCCACGGTGACGTGTCCGTTGATCGTCACGTCGCCCGGATTCTGCCCGAGACCCGCCACCGAGGTGTAGTAGCCGACATTGTCGTCGACGGCGTACGTACCCGGCTTGAAGAGCTGTGCCACCCGGTTCTCGCTGAACTGCGCGGAGGCGGTGTCCTTCATCTGGGCGAACTGCGCGTCGAGCTGCGCCTGAATGGTGGCACTCGACATGCTCGGGTCGTAGATGTGGACGTTCGGACCGAAGTCCGGCGTGTCCGACTGGGCGGGGCAGCTCGCCGCTGCGCCGATCGTGTAAGTCGCACTGGCGACGGCGGAGTCGGCGAGTCCGGACTTGATGGCGATGGCCTTGATGGTGGCGGTGGCCGTGACGCTGATCGGCGCGCTGTACAGAGTGGACGCCGCGGTGGGGGTGGAGCCGTCACGTGTGTAGCGGATGCTCGCGCCCGCGGTCGCGTCGGCGAGCGTCACGCTCTGGGCCGATGCGTAGGTGCCCGCTGCGGGAGTGAAGGTGGGTGTGGCGACCGTGCCGGTTCCACTGCCGCCCTGGGTGTACGTGAAGTGGGGCGTGTCGTACTGCGGCCCGCTCTTCTCGTAGGTGAACCAGTACTCCAGGACCGTTCCGTTGGCGAGCGAGCCGACGGTCTGAGTCCACGTGCCCGCATTGTTGGTCATACGGACGTTCTGTTGGTTGGCGCTGTTGACCAGGTAGTGCACATCGACGTAGACCGCGGACGTGGTCGGTGTGAACGAGATCTGAGCTTGCGTGGAGCTCAGTTGAGTGACGCTCTGGGTGTAGTCAGCTGTGGCTGCCGAGGCGGGAGCGGCGCTCTGATCGAGGCCGAGCAGTCCGACGAGCGCGAGGAGGAGCGCACTCAACAGTGCGATGACGCGGTGCTTCGGACCTGGCAGGCGTCTCGTGCGGCCGGGCGGGACGGTAGTGCGCATGGGGGGAGTCCTTTCACCTGGTTTCGTGAAGTGAACACCGGATCAACGCGGAAAAATGGGTGCAGACGGTCTCGACGCTGTGCAGTGCATAGCCTTGACAACTCTGCAGACCTTTGAATGAACCTCTTGGAAGCGCTCTCAATCTGCGGATGAGCGAGGTGCTGGGGTCGTCAAGGAAGTGTTGAGTGACAACGGTGAACCGTCAAGAAGATGCACAAGCTTCAAGTCTTGAACGCTTGTTGCGTGCCAAGTCGCATCCAAGTTCGGTCACAAGATGAGGTGAGTTCGCGAGTTGTCGCACCTGGCCTCAGGGATCGACTTCCAGGATTCGGGCCCTGCGCGGAAAGTGCTCTTTCAGGACGGGGACAAGCTGCTCGTGGTCGGTGTCGGAGTCTTCCTGGACGAGGACCGTTCCCGCGCCCGGTCAGGTGCGAGGCAGGGATCGCTCTTCCGCGTCCCGGGTTCGCCGTACGTCGCGAGCATGCGCAGGCTCGGTTTCCCCGACGACGAGCTGGGAGCCGAACCGTCGGACCGGGTGTTCGACGCGATGTTCGCCTGCGGTGACGAGCAGGTCGTCGCCGCACGTGTCCGCGAGCAACTCGACGCGGGCGCGGATCACGCGGTGGTGCAACCGATGGGCGTCGGCCTCGGCACGCTGGTCGGCCATCTGGAGCGCATCGCGGTCGAGCTGACGTGAAGAAGGCGGGCCCGGGGCTCGCGCCCCGCGCCCGCCCGAGGGTATTACGGGACCAGGAGGACCCGGCCCAGCGCGGCCCTGTCGTCGAGCAGCCGGTGCGCCTCGGCCGCGTCGGCGAACGGCACGGTGGCGTGCACGGCGGTGGTGAGCTTGCCCGCGGCGAAGTAGCCGGCGAGCTCGTCCATTTCCGCGCGTGCCTGCTCGGGCCTGGTCATCCGCCATGCCGTCAGATTGAAGCCCGCCAACGACTTCAGCGCGAAGATGCTCGTGACCGGTACGGAGATCAGGTCACCGCTGGCCGCACCGTAGGTCACGGCCCGGCCGTACGGTGCCAGCACCTCGAAGCTGCGCTGCAGGATGTCTCCACCGACCGCGTCGAGCACGACGTCGATCCCGTCCGGCACCGCCGCGCGCACCTGGTCGGTCCAGTTCTCCTCGGTGTAGTTCACCGCGACGTCGGCGCCGTACTCGCGGGCGAACTCCAGTCTGGCGTCCGAGCCGGCGGTGGCGACCACTGTGCCGGCCCCGAGCAGCTTCGCGATCTGTACGGCGAGGTGCCCGATGCCGCCTGCCGCGGAGTGCACCAGTACCGACTCGCCGGCGGTGAAGTTGCCCGTCCGCAGCGCGCGCAAGGCGACCGGCGCACCCATCGGCAGCATGGTGGCCGAGCCGTTGTCGATTCCCTCGTCCACCTTGACGGTCCACTGCGCCGTGGCGAGCACGTAGTCGGCGTAAGCGTCCTCCGCCGCAAGGGCCGCGACCCGTTCTCCGACCGTGAACCCCTCGACACCCTCGCCGACGGCCTCGATCGTGCCGACGACGTCGCCGGTCGGCTTGCCGGGCAGCGGTCGCTGGAAGATCGCTCCCGCCCCCGGCCCCTGCCGGTACTTGGTGTCGACGAAGTTGGCGCCGACCGCCTCGGTCTTGATGAGCACCTGCCCCTCACCGGGAACCGGTACTTCGGCCTCCTCGATCTGCAGGACCTCAGGTCCCCCGTATGCGTGGTAGCGGACGCGCCGCATGGCAACCCCTCTTTCCCAGCTAAAGTGGACTACCAGTCAAGTTGCGGCAACGTACTGGACCGCTGGTCCAGTTGTCCAGGAGGTTCCCCCGATGGCGGAAGTCCGACGTGAACGCGCCGACGCGGCCCGCAACCGCCGCGCGATCCTGCGCGCCACCGAGGAACTCCTGGCCCTGCACCGCCCGGAAGAGATCTCGATGGAGCAGGTCGCCGCCGCAGCCGGCGTCGGCAAGGGCACCGTGTTCCATCGCTTCGGCAGCCGCATGGGCCTCATGCACGCCCTGATTCAGGACCGTGCGCTGGCCCTGCACGACGCTGTCGTCTCCGGCCCGCCTCCGCTGGGTCCCGACGCCGACCCGCGGTCGCGCCTCCTCGCGTTCCTCGACGGCATCGTGGACGTGGTGGCCCGCAACAAGGGACTGCTCGCGGCCCTGGGCCACGCCGGCACCACCGCCCAACGCCCCAGGGCGGACGAAGGCCATCCTGTCTACCGCTTCTGGCACAGTCACCTCAGCACGCTGCTTGCCGAGCTGCGCCCCTCGCTGGACGCCGAGCTGATGGCACACGTTCTGTTGTCGACTCTGAGCAGTGAGGCCATTCTGCGACTCCTGGAGAAGGGAGAGGGAGAACGGCTGGCGGTCACGTTGCGGCTGATGGCGGTGACCCTGCTGGACGCGTGATCCGGCCGGCCTTGGTCCCCCTTCGCGGCCCCTCCGACGCGGGCTCACGCCGTGTCGCTCACCCCTCGTCGGACAGCGGCACCTCGGCCCGGACGGTTTTGTCCCGTGCTTTCGGCCGGGTGCCCCAGCGGGTGCTGATCTGCGAGGTGATGGAGAGGCCGCGCCCCGGAACCGCACCAGCGCGGCCATGCCGTGGTCGGCTGCGCGCTTCCGGTTGCGCCGACCGCCGAGGAGATCGCTCACTTGCTGACGTCCGTGGACGAGAAGCCGCTGCTGCTTGCTGAGTGGGCTGATTCGCACGTGGGAGCAGTGCTCGCAGGGACGGCCATGGTGGTGACCGAACGCTGCGACTCGTGATCCGGTCGGCAAGGAAGCCGTGACGCCGGCGTGGTGGGACCGGGAACGGCCCTCCACCGCATGCCGAGTGGGTGCTTCAGCCGTGCGTCGCCATCCGGACAGGCTGGGGTTGTCTTGACGGATGTTGGTGGACACGAATCGCGACCATGCAAACCGTCAGGTCCGTGCGGAGGATGTGGGCCCTGACCTGCGCGTGCGATTCCGTCGTCGGCTGCGGCCGCGTTGGTCCGGCCCTCTCGCGGGCGGGTGCGAGCAGTCGATCGGATCGCTCAATTCCGTTCGTGAATAAGGAAGTTGTATTGACTCGCACGTGTGCTGTTCATAACATCGAAACATCTGAAGCCAGGTTTGGCTTGATCTCGTCGGCTTCGACGTCGCCGGATCCCCAAGTGCCTTCGTACCACCTGGCTCCCGCTCATCGTTCGTTCTGCTCGATCTTCAAGCATCCGCTCATCACGCCCCGCGGCGTGCGCGCCCGGGGGAGCCCGATGAGTGTTCCAGTTCTGTGTCCGGACATGACCCATGGTCAGAGACGGCTGTGGTTCCTGCACCAGATGGAGCCGGACGACCCCTCGTACAACATCCCCCTCGTGCTGCGGCTGACCGGTGACCTGGAGCAGTCGGCCCTCGGGGCCGCGTTCGACGAGGTGGTGGCCCGGCACGAGTCGCTGCGCATGCGCTTCCCGGACGAGGACGGCGCCCCCGCCGTGGTGGTCGGCGCGCCCGCTCCGGTGGCCATCGAGCACCTCGACCTGAGGGCCGGGAGCCACCGGCTGGAAGCGTTGCTGGCCGAGCGCACCAACCGTGGCTTCGACCTGGGGCAAGGGCCTCTGCTGCGGGTGTCCCTCTTCCGGACGGGCGACAGCGAGCACATCCTGTGTGTGGTCCTGCACCACATCGTCGCCGACGGCTGGTCGCTCAACATCCTCCGCGACGAACTGGCAGCGCACTACACCGCCCACCAGCAGGGTCGTGCCGCCGGCCTGCCCGTGCCGCCCCCCTACCGTGCGCAGGCCACCGCTGAGGCACGGGAGGCGGACGGTCCGCAGACGCGCGAAGCACTCGCCTACTGGCAGGAACGCCTTGCCGACGCCCCCGCCCTGGAGCTCCCCCTCGAACGGCCGCGACCCGAACAACCCTCCACGCACGGCGCTTTCCACACGCAGGTGATCACCGGCGCCGGGCCCGTGGTGGACGCGCTGGCCCGTGCCCGGCGCTGCACTCCGTTCATGGTCCTGCTCGCCGCCTACCAGGCGGTCCTCCACCGCTGCACCGGGCAGGAGGACTTCTGCATAGGCGTGCCCACCGCAGGTCGCACCGAGCCGGAGACCGAGCAGGTCATCGGCTACTTCTCGCGGACGCTGGTGCTGCGCTCCGACCTCTCCGGCGACCCGGGGTTCGCCGATCTGCTGCGCCGGGCCCGCAGCACCGTCCTCGGGGCCTTCACCCACGAACGGATCCCCTTCGAGCGTCTGGTCGAGTCCCTGGGCCTGGACCGTGATCCGGGGCGGACGCCTCTGTTCCAGACCCTGTTGACCGTGCACACCCAGGACGCGGGTCTGCTGCGTGCCACACCGTTCGCCGACCTCTCCTGCACCGAGCTCGACCCGGGCATGGAGGCCTGCAAGTTCGACCTCACCCTGGACGTACGGCGGGACGGCGAGGACGTCGTCGCCGTTTTCGGCTATCGGACGGACCTCATCGACGCCGCATGGGCGGCCCGGCTCGGCCGGTGGTTCGAGACGCTGCTGCGCGCGGCGGTGGCCGACCCGGACACCCGGGTCCGCCGGCTGCCGATGCCGGACGCGTCGGAGCTCGCGGCCCTCCGGGAGCGGGGCCGGGGACCGGTCCTGGCCGCAGGACCGCCGACCGTGCTCGCCGCCGTCGAGGAGGCGGTGCGCAACGCACCCGACAGGACCGCGGTTCGGGGGCGCGACGAGTCACTCGACTACGCCACCCTGTGGTCGCAGGCCGGCCGGCTGGCCGTGCGGCTGGCGGCCCACGGGATCCGGCAGGGGGACACCGTCGGCGTTCTCCTGCCGCGCGGCCCGCGCGCGGTCGTGGCGATGCTCGCCGCCTGGCGGGCCGGTGCGGCGTACGTGCCGCTCGATCCCGACTACCCGCCGGCCCGGATCGCCTTCATGATCGAGGACAGCGGAACCCGGCTCGTCCTCACATCCGGACGGGCAGGATCGCGCCAGGTTCCGGAAGGCGTGCGGACGCTGACCACCGACGGGCAGGACGCCTTCGGTGATCCTGTGAGCACAGACCCGGCCCGCGGTGGCGAACGGACCGGTGCTCCGAATGGGTCCGGCGGTTCCCCTGCCGCCGTTCTTCCCATTGCCCACCCCGACGACCCTGCCTACGTCATCTACACTTCGGGTTCGACCGGTACCCCCAAAGGCGTCCTCGTACCGCACCACGCACTCGCCGAACGGGTCCGGTGGATGCGTGAGGGCTACGGCATCACGCACACCGACCGAGTCCTGCACTGCGCCTCGCTCAGCTTCGACACCAGCGCCGAGGAACTCTTCCCGGCGCTGGCCGCCGGCGCCACCCTGGTCGTCGCCGAAGCCGGTGCCGCCCTGCCGGACCAGCTCGGCCACGCCTTCACCGCCGACGTCACGGTCATGGACCTGCCCACCCCTTACTGGCACCAACTGGTCGGCGACCTCGACGCGGTGGCATGGCCCGACTCGCTGCGGCTGATGATCCTGGGCGCCGACCAGGTGAAGTCCACCGCGGTCGGCGCCTGGCGGGCCCGGTTCGGGGACCGGGTCCGGCTCGTCAACTCCTACGGCCCCACCGAGACCACGGTCATCGTGACGACCGCCGAC
Source organism: Streptomyces sp. NPDC001493 (assembly GCF_053597235.1). Lineage (NCBI taxonomy): Bacteria > Bacillati > Actinomycetota > Actinomycetes > Kitasatosporales > Streptomycetaceae > Streptomyces > Streptomyces sp. NPDC001493. The sequence continues at coordinate 73,127 of NZ_JBSFHV010000022.1, read as the reverse complement.
CTCGCGGCGGCCGACAGCCGCACCCGCCCGCCGATCGGCGCACCGGTCGGCGGGGTCCATGTGGTGGTCTGCGACGCGCGGGGCGGCCTTGTCCCGCCAGGCACCCCCGGGGAACTGCTGATCGGCGGCGCGGGGGTGAGCCACGGATACACCGGCAGACCCGGCGCCACCGCCCGTGCCTTCGTTCCCGACCCCGACGGACCGCCCGGGTCCCGCCGCTACCGGACCGGTGACCTCGTCCGGCACCGGCACGACGGCGCGCTGGAGTTCCTCGGCCGCCTGGACGGCCAGGTCAAGGTGCGCGGCTACCGGGTGGAGCCGGGCGAGGTCGAGAACGCGCTGATGCGGCAGCCGGGGGTCGCGGAGGCGGTGGTCGTCGCCCGTGGGGACGCCCTGGTGGGATACGTGGTCCCGGCAGCTCCCGCCGAGGGCCCGCACGCTCCCGGTGCCGGCCTCCGCCCCCGGGCGGACACCCGGCCCTCCGGTCCCGCAGTGCCCTCCGGTCCCGCAGTGCCCTCCGGTCCCGCGGGCGCGTACGCGGGCACCGCTCAGAGCGACCCCGCAGCTGTCGCGGACACCGGCCCCGGCAGCGAAATCCTCGACCCTACCGCCCTGCGGGCCGCGCTCGCCGCGTCCCTCCCCGCACACCTGGTGCCCAACGCCGTACTCGTCCTGGAGCGGCTGCCGCTCACGCCCAACGGGAAGCTCGACCGCGCCGCCTTGCCCGCCCCCGACCAGCGCCCCGCGCTGCGCGAGGCGTACGTGGCCCCGCGCACCGAGGCGGAGGAACTCGTCGCGGACATCTGGCGCGAGGTCCTCGGCATCGACCGGGTCGGGGCGATGGACGACTTCTTCGACCTCGGCGGGCACTCGTTGCTCGCCACCAGGGTGATCGCCCGGATCCGGGCGACCGTCGACCTCACCGTCCCCCTGCGCACCCTGTTCACGCACCGGACGGCCGCAGCCTTCGCCGAAGCGGTGGAAGCCGCCCTGGTGGCCGAAATCGACGCACTCTCGGACGACGAGGCCGCGAGCCTCCTGTCCGCCGGTGACGACTCCCTGGAAGGAACCGGTTCGCCGTCATGAGCGAAACCACCACATCCTCCGCAGGTCTCTCGGAGGCCAAGCGTGCCCTGCTGAGCCGCCGGCTGCGGACCGGCCTCACCACCGCGCCCCGGCCCGTCGTCCCCCGGCGGAACGACGGGGAGGTGCCCCCGCTCTCCTTCGCCCAGGAACGCCTCTGGTTCATGGAGCAGTTCGCACCGGGCACCGCCGCCTACAACATCCCGGTGGCCCGGCGGCTGCGTGGCCCACTGGACCACGCGGCGCTGGAGCGCGCCCTGGACATGGTGGTGGCCAGGCACGAGACCCTGCGCTCCCGGTACCCGGCGACCGACGACGGCAAGCCCGTCCTGGAGATCGCCGAGCCCGCGCCCGCTCCGCTGCCCGTGGCCGACGCGATCGACGAGGCGCACGCGGCACGGCTGGTGGACGAGGCGGGAGCCCGGCCCTTCGACCTCGTCGCGGGCCCCCTGCTGCGGACCCTTCTGGTGCGGTGCGCACCCGAGGAGCACATCCTGCTCCTCGTGGTGCACCACAGTGTCAGCGACGGCTGGTCCAGCGAGATCCTGATATCCGAGATCCTGCGCTGCTACACCGCCCAGGTCGCCGGCGGCCCGGATCCGCTGCCCGAACTCCCGGTCAGATACGGAGACTTCGCGCTGTGGCAACGCGACCGGCTGAGCGGGGACGCGATGACCGCGGAGGTGGCCTACTGGGCTCGGGAACTGGCCGGCGTGGAGCCCCTCGTGCTGCCCACCGCCCGGCCGCGGGCCGCCCGGCAGACGTTCGACGGGGCCGGATACGGCTTCCAGGTGGACCGAGGGCTGCTCGACCGGCTCACCGCTCTCGGCAAGGCCCACGGCGCCACCGTCCACATGGTGATGCTCGCCGCCTTCCAGGTGCTCCTCGCCCGCTTCAGCGGACAGCGCGACTTCGCGGTGGGCTCACCGGTGGCCGGCCGGACGGAGCCCGAACTCGAAGGCCTCGTCGGCATGTTCGTCAACGTGCTGCCCCTGCGGGCCCGGCTCGACGGGGATCCCGGCTTCGCCGCGCTGCTGGAGCGGACGCGGGAGACCTGCCTGGAGGCCTACGCCCACCAGGAACTGCCGTTCGCCCAGCTGGTGACCGAACTGGGCGTCGAGCGTGACGTCTCCAGGCCGCCGGTGTTCCAGGCCGTGCTCGCCGTACAGAACTACGCGACCGCACAGCAGCGGGACGCGAAGGGGGCGCTGGACGCGGAGACCTACGGCCTGCGGGCCGCCGGCACGCGGTTCGACATCGAGCTGTTCCTGATGGAGTGGCCGGACGGGCTGCGGGGAGCCTTCAACTACAACACCGACCTCTTCGACGAGGCGGACGTCGCCCGCATGGCAGGACACCTGGACCGGCTGCTGCGCGCGGTGACCGAGCACCCCGACGTGCCCCTGTCCGAACTGGACGGCCTGTCGGGCGCCGAACGCGGGCTGGAGCTGGAGGAGTTCAACGCCACCGACGTCACGATCCCGGCCGACGCCACCCTGGTGTCCCTGATCGACGAGCAGATCGCGCGTACCCCCGAAGCGGTGGCGGTGACCGGCGACGAGGGGACGCTCACCTACGCGGCACTCGACGAGGCCGCCGACCGGATCGCCGGCCGGCTCGTCGCGGCCGGAGTCACCCGCGGTGACGTGGTCGCCGTCGGCGCCGAACGCTCGCACGCCCTGGTCACGGCGCTGCTCGGCGTGATGCGTACCGGCGCCTGCTACACCCCGCTGGACACCGAGTACCCGGCGGAGCGGCTGCAGTTCATGCTCGCCGACAGCGGAGCGCGCGTCCTGCTCACCCGGCGCGGTCTTCCCGTACCCGAGGCCTGCGATGCGGCTGTGCTGTACCTGGACGACGACGCGCATCGTGGGAGCGCTCCCGCCACGGGTCGGGGTGCGGGGCCGCAGCCGGACGATCCGGCGTACCTGATCTACACCTCCGGCTCCACCGGCCGCCCGAAGGGAGTGCCGAACACCCACCGTGCCCTGGTGAACCGGCTGCTCTGGATGCAGCGGAGCTACCCGATCGGCCCCGACGACCGGGTACTGCAGAAGACTCCGGCCGGGTTCGACGTGTCGGTCTGGGAGTTCTTCTGGCCCCTGATGACCGGGGCGCGTCTCGTCCTGGCCCGCCCCGGCGGACAGAAGGACGCCGCCTACCTCCAGGAACTGATCCGCTCGGTCCCCGTCACCGTCGCCCACTTCGTCCCCTCGATGCTGCCGCTCTTCCTCGCCGAGGAGGGAGCCGGCCGGTGCACCGGGCTGCGGAGGGTCGTATGCAGTGGCGAGGCGCTGCCACCGGACACCGCACGTGCTTTCCGCGCCCTGCTGCCGGACTGCGCGCTGGCGAACCTCTACGGCCCGACCGAGGCGGCCGTCGACGTCTCCTCGTGGGAGTGCGAGGGGATCCTGGACACGGTGCCGATCGGGCGGCCGATCGACAACATCAGGCTGTACGTCCTGGACGGAGCGCTGCGGCCGGTACCGCCCGGCGCCCCTGGCGAGATCCACATCGGGGGGACCGGTGTCGCCCTCGGCTACCACCGCCGACCCGGCCTGACCGCGAGCCGCTTCGTCCCCGACCCCTACGGTCCGCCCGGCTCACGGCTCTACCGGACCGGCGACCTGGGCAGGCGCCGCCCAGACGGGACGCTGGAACACCTCGGCCGGATCGACCAGCAGGTCAAACTGCGCGGGCTCAGGATCGAGCCCGGTGAGATCGAGTCCGCCCTGCGCGCGCTGCCGGCGGTGACCGAGGCGGCCGTCGTCGTACGCGAGGACAGTCCGGGGGACAAGCGGCTGGCGGCCTACCTCGTCACGGAGGACGGACCGGACGGCCTCGACGCACAGGCGCTGCGGACACGGCTCAAACTCGTGCTCCCCGACTACATGGTGCCCGTCTCCTTCACCGCCCTGCCCGCCCTGCCGCTCACCCCCAACGGGAAGCTGGACCGCCGGGCGCTGCCGAAGCCCGAGCTGCACCGGGCCCCGGGAGCCGCCCTCGCACCCGAGAGCCCCGCCGAGCGGGTGCTCGCCGCGATCTGGGCCGAGGTGCTCGGACTGGACGAGGTCGGGGCGGACGAGGACTTCTTCGACCTCGGCGGGCACTCGCTGCTCGCCACCCAGGTTGTGGCCCGGGCACGGACCCTGCTGCCGGAGGCCGGGGGCCGCCCGGTCAGCGTGATGGACCTGTTCACCTGCCGGACCGTCAGAGACCTGGCGGCGCTGTCGGAACTGCCCGAGGACGCCCGGGGCCCCCGCAGGCTGCTGCACCGGCTGACCCCCGAGGTCCCGGCCGGGCGCCGGCGCGCCACCGTGGTCTGCGTGCCGTACGGAGGCGGCAGCGCGGTCGTCTACCAGCCCGTCGCCGACCTGCTTCCCGACGACCACGAGCTCTGGTCCGTCGCGATACCCGGTCACGACGTCGGCGTCACCGAGGAGCACCTGCCGTTCGGAGAACTGGCCGGGAAACTCGCCGCCGAGATCGAGGAACGTGTCGAGGGCCCCCTGGTCGTGTACGGGCACTGCGGCGTCGGCACCGCGCTGGCGGTGGCGACGGCACGCCTGCTGGAGGCGTCCGGCCGGGAACTCGAAGCGGTCTACGCCGGAGCGCAGTTCCCCTTCGCGCGGCCGCGCAGCCGCGTGCTCGGCGCGCTGAGCCGGATCGCCTCCCTGGAGGCCCTGCTCGGAAACCGGGTCTACGTCAACTGGCTCACCGGGATGGGGGTCGACACCTCCCAGCTCGACCGCGAACAGACCGCGTTCATCGTGGGCAACATGCGCCGCGACTCGCAGGCCGCGGAGGAGTACTTCACCGGCGCGATCGCCGATGTGGAGGCGGGGGCACCACGGCTGCGCGCACCCCTGGTGTCGCTGGTGGGCGACCGCGATCCGGCTGCCGACTTCTATCCCGAGCGCTACCGGGAGTGGCTGCTGCTGGCCGAGCGCTCGGCGGTCGCGGTGATCGACCAGGGCGGCCACTTCTTCGTCAAGTACCGGGCCACGGAGGTCGCCGAGGTGGTCACCACGGTGCACCGCGCCCTGCGCGAGGAGGCCACCGCGTCGCTGCCGGAGCGGACCCCGGACGCGGCGTGGTGGTTCCACGGGGAGACGGGACCTCCGGAGCAGGTCGCCGGTCCGTCCGACCGGACCGGCGCCCCGGCGCGGGACACGGCCGGGCCGGACGGTGCGGACCCGAAGCAGGCCGCCGGCCAGGAACCGGACGGCGCCCCCGGCCCGCGCCGGCCACGCGCGGGCGGTAGCCCGTCCGACCGGACCGGCGCCGCGGCGCGGGACACGGACGGGCCGGAACCGGGCATGGCCCGCTTCCTCACGGTCGTGCTCGGCCAGCTCGCCTCCATCATGGGGTCCGCGCTCACCGAATTCGCCCTGCCCATCTGGATTCTGCTGGAGACCGGGTCGATGACCCGGTTCGCGCTCTACTCCGTCGTCGCGATGCTGCCGGGCATTCTCATCGGTCCGCTGGCCGGAGCCGTGGTCGACCGCTTCGACCGCCGCAAGGTCATGCTGGCCGGTGACCTCACCGCCGGACTCAGCCAGGTCGCCATGCTCGCCCTCCTGCTGGCCGGGCGACTGGACACCTGGTACCTGTACGTACTGCTCGCCGTGCTGTCCGTCGCGCTGACCTTCCAGCGCCTCGCCTACAGTTCGGCCGTTCCGCAACTGGTCCCGAAGCAGTACCTCGGACACGCCAACGGAGCCGTACAACTCGCCTTCGGCGCGGCGCAGTTCGTCGTACCGCTGGTGGCGGTCGCACTCATGGCGGGCATCGGGCTGCGCGGCGTGCTCATCCTCGACATCCTCAGCTACGTCGTCGCCGTGGGCGTGCTGCTGTGCGTCAGATTCCCCCGGACGCTGCCGTGGAGCCGCCGGGAACCGGTGGTCGAGGAGATCAAACACGGGTTCACGTACACCTGGCACAACCGTGGATTCCGCTCGATGCTGCTGTGGTTCGCCGTCCTGAACCTCTTCCTCTCCCCTCTCTTCCTGCTGGTGACACCGCTGGTGCTGTCCTTCGGCACCCTGGACGACGCGGCCGGGGTGGCGATGGCGAGCGGCGCCGGAGCTGTCGTGGGCGGACTGCTCATGGGGGTGTGGGGCGGACCCCGCAGACACCGGGTGCGCGGCATGCTGGCGCTGGCCGCCGTGTTCGCCCTGGCGAGCGCGGTGACCGGACTGCGCGCCGACCTCTGGGTGATCGGCGCCGGAGCCTTCGGGATGGCCTGCGCCATCTCGATGGTCAACGGGGTGTACTCGACGATCGTGCAGGTGAAGGTGCCGCAGCGGTTCCACGGCAGGGTCTTCGCACTGAACACGCTGGTGGCCTGGTCCACACTGCCGATCGGCCACGGCCTCATCGCTCCCCTCGGCGTCAAGCTGTTCGACCCGCTGCTGGCCGAGGACGGGGTGCTGGCGGACAGCGTCGGCCGGGTGCTCGGGACCGGCCCGGGACGCGGAATCGGCCTGATGTACCTGCTGTTCTGCCTCGTCATGCTGGTCCTGGTGGCCTTCGCCCTGCGCTGGCCGGTGCTCGCCCGCTTCGACCGGGACGTGCCGGACGCCGAGCCGGACGACCTCATCGGGCTCAGGGAGCGTGCCCAGGCCCTGGCGGCGGCGAAGAAGAAGCGCGAAGCGTCCCCGGAGGCCGACACCGCTCCGGTGCCGGCCGGGGCACAGCGGTGACCGCGCCCCGGCGCGCGGCCGCCGCGCCGCCTCCCGGATCCCTGCTGGAGGTGCTGGCCCACCGCGCCGCACTCCACCCCGACCGCACCGCGCTGCACAACGGCGGCAGCAGCCTCGACTTCGGCAGCTGGCAACGCCGCTCCGCCGCCCTCGCCGCAGGCCTCCTCGCGCGCGGGCTGAGCCCCGGGGAGCCGGTGGGGCTGTGGTACGGCAGTACCCGCTGGACGGAGTACGCCGTCGCCTACTGCGCGGTCCTGCGGGCCGGCGGGGTCGCCGTACCGCTCAGCGACCGCATGGCACCGGCCGCCGCCGCGCACGTCCTGAGCGACTGCCGGGCGGTCGCCGTCCTGCACGCACCGGACGGACCGCCGCCACGGCTGCCCGAGGGGGTGTGGGCGGCGCCGGGCGACCTGATCGAGGCCGAGGGCGGCGAGGAGGCGCCGGACATCGCGCTGCCCGCTCCCGGCGCGCCCGCGCAGTACCTCTACACCTCCGGCACCACCGGCCTGCCCAAGGGGGTCCGCGCGACCCACGCCAACCTGGCCCACGGGTGCACCCTCGACGAACGACGCAGGCCGCTGAGGCACTCCCGTACCTTCCTGCACAGCTTTCCCATCGGTACGAACGCGGGCCAGACGATGCTCGTCAACTGCCTGAACGCGGCGGCCGCCGGTGTCGCGGCCCCGCAGTTCACCCCCTTGCGGTTCGCCCGGCTGATCGAGGAGCACACGGTCGGCAGCGTGTTCCTGGTGCCGGCGACCGCCATCGAACTGCTGGCCTCCCCGGCCCTGTCGCGCTGCGACCTGAGCTCGGTCCGGCTGGTCGGCTCCACCGCCGCCGCGCTGCCGCAGCCCGTCGCGCTGCGCCTGTCGCAGGTCTTCGACGGTGCGCAGATCGTCAACTACTACACCTCCACCGAGGCCGCGCCCGCACAGATCACCCTTCTCTTCGATCCCGGCCGTCCGGGCTCGCCCGGTCTGCCGGCCGCGCTCGACCAGCTGCGGATCACCGACCGTGACGGCCGCCCCGTTCCCGCCGGTGAGGCCGGTGAGATCTGGCTGCGCTCTCCCGCCTCGCCCCGCTCCTACCTCGGACCGGAGGAAAGCGGCACGGACGTCTTCCAGGGCCGGTGGGTGCGGATGGGCGACCTCGGGATGCTGGACGACGACGGCTACCTCCACCTGCTGGACCGGGAACGCGACGTGGTGAAGTCCGGGGCGTACAAGGTCTCCACGATCCAGGTGGAGAACGCGCTGCACGCCCATCCCGAGATCGCCGACGCCGCGGCCTTCGGGATCCCGCACCCGGTGCTCGGCAGTGTGGTGGCGGCCGTCGTGGTACCCCGGCACGGCGAGCCCGACGTCCCCGGTCTGCGGTCCTTCCTGCTGGACCGGCTGGCGGCGCACGAGCTCCCGGCCCGGTTCCTCTTCCGCGACACCCTGCCCCGCAACGAGGGCGGCAAGGTCCTCAAACGTGAACTGCACCGGCTCCTGGACGACGAGGCGATCTCATGACCCTGCCCACACCCTCCGCGGCCACGGCCCCGCTCGGCCGGGCCGCGCCCGAACCCGTCCCGTTCGATCCGGCCCCGCTGGACCCGGCCCAGCACGGTGTCTGGGTCACCGAACAGACGATGCCGACCGGTTCGGCCTACCACCTCAGCGTCGCGCTCCACTTCCGGGGGCCGCTGGACCTCGCGGCGCTGCACACCGCGTGGACCCGGTTCGTGCACGACAACCCGGTGCTCGCCGCCCGCGTCGACCCCGCCGGACCGCGTCTGGTCCCCGGGCCGGTTCCCCCCGTGCGCCACCACACCTGCGCCCCCGCGGACCTGGAGAAGCTCCAGGAGGAGGAGACCGCCGCCGCGTTCACCCCGGGCGGTGCCCTGGTCCGCCCGACCCTCTTCACCACCGAACCCGGCCGCCACACCCTGCTGCTGGTCGCCCACCACATCGTCTTCGACGGCGAGTCCAAGGACGTGTACGTGTCCGGGCTGGCGCGTCACTACCGGGCCGCGACCCGGCAGGAGCCCGACCTCGCCACCGCGCCCTCCGAACGGCACACACCCCACTCGTCCGCGCCCGCCCCCACCGGGCAGGCCGTCGACGCCGCGGCCCGGTTCTGGGCCGGCCGCTGGCGGGAGAGCTCCGCTCCGGCCCTTCCGGGACAGGCCGCACACCCCCTGGCGGACCCGGTCGCACCCGCTCCCGGGAGCGCCGCCGGCTTCCGGCTCGACGGCCGCCGGCACGCCCGCCTGACCGCCACCGCGCACGCGCTCGGCCTCACCCGGTTCGAACTGCTGACCGCCGCCTGGCACGCGCTCCTGCTGCGCTACGGCAACAACGGGCCCGCCACCGCCGTCGAGCTCTCGACCCGCGCCCCGGCCACACCCGGACGGGCCGGGCTCCACGTCAACGAGCTGCCGCTCTTCACGCACCCCCGGCCGCACGCCCCGTTCCGGGAGTTCGCCCACGAGGTCCGGGAGGAACTGCGCGCTCTGTACGCCCACCGACCGGTGCCGCTGAGCCGTGCCGTCCGTGGGCTGACGCCGCGCACGGCGCTGTGCCCGCTCTCCCTCAGCTACCGGCGCCGCACCACCTCGGCGCAGGCCGACTTCGGTGACGCGCTGGACGTCCGCACCGAATGGATCGGCTTCGCCCGTACCGCACGCAACCTCGCCCACCTCCAGCTCGTCGACTCACCGGACGCGCTCGAAGGCAGCCTGCAGTACCGCACGGCCGCCTTCGCCCCCGAAGCCCCCGCACGTATCCTGACCCACTTCCTCACCCTGCTCGACGGCGTGCTGGACACGCCGGACACCCCCCTCGCCGGGCTGCCGTTGCTCCCCCAGCAGGAGCTCGCGCTCCTGCTCACCGACACCACGTCCGCGCCCGGCAACGCCGACATCACCCTGCCCGCCCTGTTCGCGGCCCAGGCAGCGGCCACCCCGGACGCCGTCGCCGTCGTCGACGGTGACGACGAGATCAGCTATGCCCGACTCGACGCGGCGGTACGCCGCTTCGCGCACCGGCTGCGCGAGCGGGGCGCCGGCCCCGGCAGCCTGATCGGCATCGCTCTGCCCCGGTCCGCCGCCCAGCTCGTCGCCGTGCTCGGGGTGCTCACCGCCGGCGCGGCCTATCTGCCGCTCGACCCCGACCACCCCGAGGAGCGGCTGGCGTTCATCCGCGGCGACTCCGGTCTCACCCTCCAGGTCTCCGAGGATCCCGGGCCCGGCGTCCTCGCCCCGGAACCCCTCGGCGAACCCGGCGAGCCCGGCACCCCACCCCCCGCCCCGGCCCCGCCGGCCCTCGGAGACCCCGCGTACGTGCTGTACACCTCGGGCTCCACCGGCAGGCCCAAGGGAGTCGAGGTGCCGCACGGGGCGCTGGCGAACCTGCTGGCCGCGATGGGCGAAGCAGCCGGCGCACGGCCCGGGGACCGATGGCTGGGCCTCACCTCGCTCTCCTTCGACATCTCCACCGTCGAGCTCTTCGTCCCGCTCGTCACGGGCGGCCGCGTCGTCCTCGTACCGGAGGGGCGGCACCGCGACGGCGACGCGCTGACCGGCCTCGTCGAACGTCACGCGCTCACCCACGTACAGGCCACGCCGAGCGGCTGGCGGCTGATGCTCGCTGCCGGACTGCACGCCCCCGGCCTCACCGCACTCACCGGCGGGGAAGCGCTGCCCGCGCCCCTCGCCGCCTCGCTGTGCCGCGCCGTGGGGCGGCTGGTCAATGTCTACGGTCCGACGGAGACCACGGTCTGGTCGACCTCCGCCGACATCGAGGCGGACGGCCCGGTCACCATCGGCGGCCCGCTGGCCAACACCCGTACGTACGTCCTGGACGAGCGCCTGAATCCGCTGCCGTACGAGACGACCGGCGAGCTGTACATCGGAGGCAGCGGCGTCGCGCACGGGTACCGCGGGCGGGCCGGGCTCACCGCGAGCCGGTTCGTGCCCGACCCCTACGGCCCGCCCGGCTCCCGCCTCTACCGCACCGGGGATCTGGTCCGGCTCCGGACCGACGGAAGGCTGGAGTTCGCGGGCCGGTCCGACACCCAGGTCAAGATCCGCGGACACCGGATCGAACTCGGCGAGGTCGAGACCGCGCTCTCGGGACATCCGGAGGTGGCCCAGGCCTCGGCCGTGCTCCGCGACGGTGCGGACGGCGAACAGGACCGGCTCGTGGCATACGTCGTGCCCGCACCGGCCGGCCCGGTGCCGTCTCCCGACGCCCTGCGCGCCCATCTGGCCCGGAGCCTGCCGGCCGCCGCGCTGCCCGCCGTGTACGTGATGCTCGACGCCCTTCCGCTCACTCCCAACGGGAAGCTCGACCGGGCCCGTCTGCCCGAGCCGCCGCGGAGCCGCGACACGACGGACGAGCAGGTCACCGGTGGCGGGGAGCAGGGAGTCGTCGCCGCCGTGCTGGCGATCTGGCGGCACGTGCTCGACCTGGACGACCTCGGACCCGACGAGGACCTGTTCGACCTGGGCGGCCACTCACTGACGATCACCTCCATCGCGGGCCGCATCCGCAAGGAGTTCGGCGTGTCGGTCCCCTTCGACGTCTTCTTCGACAGCCCCACCGTCCACGGTGTCGCGGCCTGCGTCACCGACCTCATGGAGGAGAACAGATGAACGCGAGCATCCGGTACCAGGTAGTGGTCAACGAGGAGGAGCAGCACGCCCTGTGGCCGGCCGAGTCGCTCCCGCCGCAGGGGTGGCAGCCGGACGGATTCAGCGGCACGGAGGACGAGTGCGTCGTCCACGTCGACGAGGTCTGGCCCGACATCAGGCCGCTGAGCCTGCGCCGCCGGCTGGCAGAGCAGGAACAGCGGTGAGCGCCGCCGCCCCCGCCACCGGGACGCGTGCCCGGCTCGCCGCGCTGATCCACGAGGCCATGGACGGGCAGATCGGCACGGCCGAACTCCTCACGTCCCGGGCGACCCTGACCGAGGTGGGAGTCACCTCGCTGGGCCTGCTGAGGCTGGCCGACGCCCTGGAGGAGGAGTTCGGAGTCGAGGTCGACCTCGCCGACCCGTCGTTCTACCGGGAAACCGTGGACACGCTGGCCGCCCGGGTGGACGCCGCGGACGCCGGACAGCCCCGTGAATGAGCCGGAGGTCCCGGCGGCGGACCTCGCCGCCGAGGTGGTCGAGGTCCCCTTCGCCGGGGACCGCTCGGGGACGGCGCCGCTGACCTGGGGGCAGCAGGCGATCTGGAACGCGATCCTGCGGACCGCCCCGAACGACATCTACTTCAACATCGGTCGGCTCCTCCCCCTGGGGGAGCGCGGCCGGTCGACCGAACTGGCGCAACTGGCCGCCGCGGTGGCGGCGTTGATGGAACGCCACGAGGCCCTGCGGACCAGGCTGCGGGGGACGGGGCGGACGCCGGACCAGTCGCTCTCGGACTCGGGCCGGCTGCCGCTGACCGTGGTCGACGAACCACGGCCGGAGCACGCGGACGCGGCCGCGCAGCGTCTGCTCGACCGGCTGAGTGCCACCCGGTTCGACTACGAACAGGAGTGGCCGCTGCGGGTCGGCGCGGTGCGCAGCGGGGGCAGGGTGACGCACGCGGTGCTGGTGCTGTGTCACCTGGCCTGCGACGGACACGCCGCCGAACAGGTGGTGCGCGACCTGCGGCTGTTGGTCGTACGCGGCTCCGCCGGCCGGAAGCCGCGCGCCACCCCGATGGATCTCGCCGTGGAACAGCACGGACCGGTGGGGGTGCGCCGCAGCGAGCGGGCGCTGGCCCACTGGGAGTCCTTCTACCGCAGCATCCCTCCGACGATGTTCCCCCAGCAGGCCGCAGCCCCCCGGACACCCCGGTTCTGGAGCGGCCTGCTGGTGTCGGAAGCCCTCGCCGCGGCCACCGACGCGCTGGCCGCCGCGCACCGCGTCAGCGGGTCGACGGTGCTGATGACCGGCATGGCGGCTCTCGTCGCGGCCGACGGCGGGCACCGCACGGCTGCGATGATGCCCATCGTCGGCAACCGCACCTCCGCGGACCACCGGGATCTGGTGGCGATGCTGTCCCAGGACGCTCCGTTCCTCCTCGACACCACCGGAGCCGTACGGTTCACGGACCTGCTGCCGGTGGCGTGGCGTGCGGCGTTGGCCGGGTACCGGGCCGCCGCGTACGACCCCGTCGCGTGGGAGGCGCTCCGTGAGCGGATCGGCAGGGAACGCGGCACGCCCGTGCACCCGTACTGCTGCTACAACGACCAGCGGTTCTTCACGCGCCCGCCCGCGGGCGGACCCCCGCCGGGAGCCGACGAGTTGAGGGAGGCCCGGAGGCGTACGCGGTTCTCCTTCCCCGCCACCCAGGAACGGCTGGGCTGCCGCTACTGCGTCCATGTGACCGAGGAACAGGGCACGCTCGCCGTCATGTTGACCGCCGACACCGCGTACCTGCCGCCGGCGGCGATCCGGGCGCACCTGGAGGCGCTGGAGGAACTGATCACGGCCGCCGCGTGCGGGTCCTCCCCGCTGCTGGCCGATCTGCCCGGGCTGCTGGGGCGCGGGGACGGCGCCCGCACCTGACCCTCGCTCCGGACCGGGAGGCTCGGGCCACCCCGTGGCCCGAGCCTCCGGAGACAGGACCGGTCAGACGGACCCGGGCAGTGCTGCGGTGCTCGCCCCGGCCGGTGCGGTTCCGAAGATGTCCACCGCGTGGTAGTACGTCCAGGCCGTGGCGTTGCACGAGGTCAGCGTCGCGCCGGAGTAGGCGGCACAGACGCGCTTGAGGTCGGCGTAGAGGGCGGAGTCGAGGCGCGCCTTGTTGGCGGAGAACGTGCCGGCTGCCTTGTAGTTGCGGTAGCCGAAGTCGTGGCGGGCGCAGGCCGTCTGGAACGGGAAGCCGAACGGGTTGTCGGGCGAGGTGCTGCAGTAGTCGGTCGACCAGTCGAAGCCGTAGGCGGCCCACGCGCCCTGGTTGTTGCGGGCGGCGTTCCAACTGTTGTAGCTGGCGGCGCTCGTCTGCGTCCAGGAGCTGAGCACCTGGGGCTTGTCCGCAGGCGCGGCCGAGGCGGATGCGGCGGGCAGCAGGGCGAGCGGGAGCGAGAGGGCGACGGTGCCGAGCAGCATGGCGACCTGGCGACGCATGGCAATCTCCTCTGGGCGTGGGGGAGTCCGGCTGAGCGTGCACCTCGTGGGTTCATGAGGTCCATCCCGAGAATGCCGTCATGAACCTGTCATGCCTAGTCATTGCGCGGACTGGACGCCGAGAATTGAAGTGTTCGTCGAGCGACGGCCATGGGGGCGCCGCTGCCGCTCCCGCCCGGGTGGACTCCTGCGCCCCGGTACCGCGACATGAGCAGGGAACAGAAGCGGCGGTCCGCGCCGGCCCGGTCGATCCGGCCGGCGCGGACCGGGCCCGACGGCCCCCCGGCACACGAGTGCAACGGCACGCGGTTACGAGGCCTTGCAGTTCACCTTGACCGGCGCGGCGGCGGCGTGCCGGTTGCCGGAGATCTTTCCGCGGTTCTCCAGCACGATGGAGATCTTGCCCGTGCTCACCGGGAACGTTCCGGCGTTGACCCACTGACCCAGGTGCGAGGGCTGGTCGATCTCGAAGGTGTCTATCTGGGTGCTCGGCTTGGCCTCGAAGTAGCGGTGGACGGCGTAGTGGGCCGGGTTGCCGCCGACCCGGGTGATGTCCTTGACGTTCGGGATGTAGACAGAGACCTGGCAGGTGCCGTTGGTCACCGACCCGGTGGGGAACTTCCACTGGGCGTAGCCGTTGGACGTCGTGGTGCTGTTGGACAGCGGAACGCTGTAGTAGAAGCCGCTGCAACCGTAGGACGTCTGGCTGCCGGTTCTGCCGACCCAGCCCTGGAGGCCGTCGCGCCACTGGTCGGACGTGGCGAAGCCGGGGGTGTCGCAACCGGGGCCGATGAGATGGCTGTACGTGACCGCGGCCACCGGCTCCTGCTGGGGCGCTGCGGGTTTCGCGGTGCTGCCCTTCGTCGGCGCCGGAGCGTCGGCCGCTCCAGCGTCCTTCCCGGACGCGGCGCTCGCATCCCCGGGGCTCGGGGTCACTTCGGTACTGCCCGTGGGGAGGCTCTTCGATCCGGTCTCGTGGATCGCGTCCGTCGCCGTTCCGCCCGTACCGGAGCCGCCTGCAGCGGAGCCGGTGGAGTCGGTGGAGCCGGTGGTGGACTTGCCGTCGGGCTTCTGCGGGGTGTCACTGGGGGCGTTCTGCCGGCCCGGCACGAAACCCGGGCCGGAACCGTCGGGGCCCATCCGGCTGCCTGCGGGCGCGAGTGCGGTGGGCACGGAGGTGTCGTCGCCGGATCCGGACAGGCCGGAGATCAGGAAGGGCACACCGACGAGGGCCAGCCCACCGGCCACGGCTGCGGCGATCAGCGGCTTGCCGGGGCGGCCCAGGGGGAGCCCACCGGTACGGCGGGTGCGGGTGGCACCGGCGGTCGTGGCCGTGGTGGCGCTCTCGGCGGAGTCGTCCCTGCTCGCCCCGGCGACAGCGGGGACAGTCGTGCCGGAGGCGGCGGTGGCGGCTTCCGGCTGCGTCTCGGACCCGGGCTGCTCCTCGGTCTCCCCTTCGGGCCGCACCTCGGCCGCCGCCCGGGGCGTTTCCGCCTCCTCGCCCTCGCCCTCGCTCTCGCCTTCGGCGACCGGGGCGGCGGAACCGGACACCGTGGCGGGGTTACCGCTGCCGACCGGTGCCGGGGCGCTCCCGGCCGGCGGCTTCGCCGGGAACAGCCCGGTGGACGGCTCCTCGGCCAGGACTGCGACTGCTGCGGCGCGGGGGACCGGTGAGCCGGGGGTGCCGGACTCCGCACCGGCGTGGGCTGACTCGCTGGTTGCCATCGGATGCCTCTCGGACGGATCAGGATGGGGAGGGGGGAAAGACGGGCTGTGGCTGTTGCTGTGGCTGTGGCTCAGGCATGGCACGGGAAGTGGCCGGTGCAGCGGGCGGGCCAGCCGGCGGCCGGCCCGCCCGCGTCCCGGAGGGCCGCCTCGTCGAGCCGGGTGACCGCCTCGTCCGACGGCGGCCGGAACCGCGTCGTTCCGCCCGGGATCTCCGCCAGCAGCACGCGCGCCGGAGCCTCCTCGGACGCGTCGTGCCTGGCCAGTACGGAGAACTCGGTACCCGCCGCGAAGAGCGCCGTCGCGCCGCCGGTACCCGGGGCCGTGAGCACCGAGGTGCGACGCGCGGTCACCGGCCTGATGACGTAACGGACATGACCGGCCGGCGGCGCGGGAGCACCCTTCTGCTCACGGTGGACGACGTCGAGCGGCGCGTCGCAGCGCAGGACGGCTCCCACCACGGCGTCGTCCGGGATGCCGGGCCCCGGCACGGCCCGCATCAGCGTGCCCCGCAGTGCGGGCAGCCTCCGCAGTCCCGAGGTGAGGCAGGCGGCGTACGGTGCCAGCTCACCGCTCCCCGCACCCGCGTCGGCCGCGAGCGCGAGCGCTCCGAACCGTCCACCGGGTGCCGACGTCAGATACAGGTGGACGGCGACGAGGTCGACGTGGGCCTCCTCCTCCTTGGAACCGCGCAGGGCGGGGAGTTGTACGAGAGCCCGGTTGACCGGTCCGGTGTGTTCCTCCCAGACCGACGCGGCCAGCTCGCGGAAGGCGGCCCGGTCCGCACCACTGCTGAAGCCGGGCGGGGCCGACGCGGGGGCGGGGAGCCGGCGGGACGCAACGGCGACGGGTGCCGGAGAAGCAGGTGCCGGGGAAGCAGGTGCCGGAGAAGCTGGAGTTGGCGCGGGTGCCGGAGCCGGAGGGGGCGCGGGTGTGCTCGGAGCTGACGCGACCTGCGGGGCGGTGCGGCGGGGTCGCGGAGTGTCAGGAGGCGCTCCGGCCCCCGGCAGGGGGAGCTTGGACGGCGCGGCATGGCTGCTGCTGCTCGTGGCCGGGCGGGTGGCAGGAGCCGGAGTCTGAGCCTGAGCCTGAGCAGGGGGTGTTGACGCGGTGAGCGCCTCTGCGGGGATCGGCCGGGGGGCGGGCGCGGTCGGCGCGGCGGGCGTGGGAATGGCGGGTGCGGGAGCGGGGGCTGCCGTGGGAATGGCAGGTGCGGGAGCGGCGGGTGCGGGCGACGGTGCTTCTGCCGCGACCGCGGAACGCGGTGTCGGCGCGGCGAACATCAGCGCGTTCCGTACCGCGAAGCGCCGCAGTGCGTCCACGGTTTCGGCCCCCGCACCCGCGGGTGCGGCGATCTCGGCGTACTCGCGGACCTGACCGTCCAGCTCCGGCAACAGGGCGGCGAGTGCCTTCAGGAGTGCGGTCCGGGTCTCTCCGTCGTCGCCCGCCTCCCCCACCTCGATGCGCATCGCGCGCTCCTCGGCGGGCCGCTCCCGGACCGCGGCCGGAGGGGTGGGGGAGTGGCCCACCCACAGTCCGGCCCGCACCGCCACCACGTACGATCCGCCGGGCAGACGGCCCACGGCGGGTTCCGGACCAGGGCCGGTCACGGCGTCGGGCAGCAGCCAGTGCACCGGACGCGGGGCAGGCCGTGGCGCACCCGGTCCGGCGTCCCCGGCTTCCGCCTCCGCGGGGGCGCAGCTCACCGCGGTGAGCAGGGCGGGCCAGGTGGACTCGCCCTCCGCCGACACCAGCCGTATCCGCTCCTGACGCGCATCCCCCGACGGGTCCGGCACGGACAACGGGAGCCCCGTGCAGACTGTCACCTCCGTGCCGAGCAGGTCCGCCACACGCTGGGCGACGGGCAGCAGATCGGGGCCGCCGCCCGGGGCCAGCCGTACCCGGTCACGCAGTTCCGCGGGCAGCCGGGCGAGGAGCGTGGCCAGGTCCTCCGCGAGGTCGTCCCGGCTCTCCGCGCCGTTCACCAGCACGGTCAGCCGGTCCGGGTGCACGGCGAGGGCGAACGCCAGATCGCCGGGACGGGGAACCGCCGCGCCCGTGGGGTGCAGCAACAGTCCCGCGGGTATCTGCCGGACCGTGTGGTCGCCCAGTTCGCCCAGCGGTACCCGGGCGAGCGCGCGCTGCCAGTGCGGGGCGGGTATGCGTGCGCCCAGAGCCACGGGTTCCGTGCCCGGCGCGAAGCGCCACCAGCCGCCCGCCGGGGTCGCGGGCTCGCTCACGTACAGTCCGCCGCCGGGCAGCAGGATCGCTGCGGCGTCGGGCGCCTCGATCTCGAAGTCCCATGCATCGGCCAGCCGTTGGGCCAGTGGGAGCAGGCCGTCGGGCTTGCGTGCGGCGGCGCGTGACATCACCAGCCGGGCTGAGGAACGGTGTTCGTCCCGCAGCCGGGCGAGCAGACCGCCCAGTTCCTCGCCGAGGTTCCCCGCCGCGTCCGCGGCCACGTCGACGATGATGATCGGGCGTTCCCGCTCGACACGCAGGTTTCCGGCCAGCTCACGCACGGAGGTGCGGCGGTCGGCGGAGGAACGCAGCAGGAATCCGGAGGCGCCGCCGGGACCGGATTCCGCGCCGAACTCGTCGAGGACCGTGCGGGGGCCCTCCGGTTCACGGGTGACGGGGCCGGACGCGGCAGGGCCGGGGGAGGGTTCCGCCGCCGAGTGCCGTCCGCGCCACCGGGGCAGCCGCGAGGCCAGTCCGCTCACCGGGAGTCCTCCCGGCGGGTGAAGCTGCTGCGCTGCACTGACCCTCCATCAATGATCGTTCTCGGTCGGGATGCTGACCCTAGCTCCCGGGATCTCATGCTCGCCCCGCAGGGACGGTGGTGGACCCACCGGTGAGGAGGTGCAGGGTGAGGTCGGAGAGAGCGGAGTGCGTGGATCCGTGTTCCTGATCCTCCGCGGTGGTCTCCTCGGAGGACTCCGACTCCGGCTCGAAATCCGACGCCGAATCGGGATCCGCCGCCGTCGGAGCGGTCGGTGCGGTGTGCAGCGGTACCCTCTTGCCCTTGTCCTTGCCTCCGAGGTTCCCGCCGTCTCCCGATCCGGACGGCCGGGAGTTCCCGCTGTCCTCGGTGTCGGCCGACCAGCCCTCGCCCGCCCGCCAGCTGACGCGGAGCGGCGCGGTGTCCGTGGCGGGCCCGAGAAGGTGGATCCGCCCGTCGGGGCCCGTGATGTGGAGACCGCGTCCGAGCGAGCTCGCGTAGAGGTCCAGCAGGAAGCGCGCGGAGCCGTCGATGGTGAACGTGAACGCGGTGGGCGTCGACCGGCCGGGCAGGGGTTCCGTCGGTCCGCCGATGTAGTCGTCGAGGACGTGGTCCATGGGGTGGATGCGGCCGGTGAAGAGGCGGGTGGTCAGGTCCTCGACCGTCAGTCCCTGTTGTGCGGCGTCCGCGAGCAGTCGCTGGGCGTCGGTGGTGGCGGCGAATCTCTGATGGAGGTCCACGAGCATCTGCCGCACGGTGTCGTTGAGAGGGACGGCAAAGGTGGACGAGACGGGATCCTGCTGTTCAGCAGTCCCGGTGCCGGGGGCCAGCGCTTGGGCGAGGGCGGCGAAGAACGATCCGGGCCGCACGGTCAGGGAGTGGTCACCGGTCGGGTTGAGGTAGGTCGACGCGATTTCGTGGAAGCTCCTCTGAAGCACTCCCGCGTCGGTCCCGTACAACAGGTTCATCGCGTACGTGTACGCGTTCAGCGCACCGGGCTGAAGTCCGGCCCACAGGCCGCCCGGAGTCGGCAGCGGTGTCGACAGTCTTTCCAGCAGATTCCGTCGCGCGAGGTCATCAAGAATCGTCGGTGTTCGGTTGACGTTCTCGGAAGAGGAAGAGGAAGAGGAAGAGGAAGAGGAAGAGGACGGGCGGGGCGGATTCGTCAGCGGCTCCCTGGTTTCGAGCAGTCTTGCCAGAGCCTGGTGGATGGCGTTCCTCGTCGGATGTGTCCCGGCCGAAGGCTCCGGCTCCTGGAAGAGTTTCGCGTACGGGACCGGGTTGAGGTGGCTCTGCGGGACGCGCAGCTGGTGCCTGCTGATCTGCGACTCGGTGAGATGAGGCGTCGCCTGAAGAGCCGATGTGCGCCGGGACTGGAGCATGCCGAAATACAGCCGGGACAGGTCGGTCTGTGTCGCGGCGTTCTCGAAGTCGATCACGAAGGCGGTGCCGCGCACGGCAGGACGCAGCAGTTCGGCAGCCGTACGCAGCGACCCGTCGGGCTGTGTCCCGGTCCCGTGGTCCTCGACGATCTCCCAGGCCGCGAGGCGCATCAGCGACAGGGCCAGACCGTTGAACTCGGCGCTGCCCGTGCTGAAGCGGATCGGCGGCGTCGGTCCATCACCTTCCAGCAGCGTGGCCAGTCCGTCGACGAAGAGGTTCGGCTCCGGTGAATAGGCCTGGAACGGTGCCTGACCGGACATGCGGGCCCTGGCCCGCATGTCCTCCCTGATCTCCCGGTCGAACTCTTCGACCATCTCCGCCAGGTCTGCCGGAGGTTCCCCGAGACTCCTGTTGGGATTCTCCAGGTTGTACCGCTGCCACCGCTCGCGTGTCTCCCTGACGAGCTGGGCGCGCCCGGCGGTGTCGTCCCTGTCGGGAATCCGGTAGCCGCCCGACATCAGCAACGGTCGCAACGGCGGTATCGACTCGGTGGAGCCGGTCGTCGTGTGCGGGCCGAAGGCGAGCTCGCTCGCGAAGTGGTCGAAGATGTGCGCGCCGGAGGGCACGGTGTGCGGGTACTCGTCGAAGTCCATGAAGGACAGGTAGGGGTGGCTGTTCTGCGCGACGAGGCCGTGCAGAGCCTGCCGGGTGGCGTTGCTCGTCAGGGTCGTGTTGCGTGCTTCGCCGAAGGGGAATGTTCGGTTCGGGTTCCACCGCATGGGCACGGCGACGACGGCCAGCGGGACGGGCGAGTCGATGTTCCGGGTTCCGGCTTCGATGGCCGCGTGGAGCAGCGACGTGTCGCTCTGGGAAGTGCCCCGTCCGTTGACGCCGACGACGATGACCGTCCGCCTCCGCATCTCGGGGGACAGCCCGCGCAGCACCGAGTCGATGAAGCCCTGGAGCCGGCCTTCCTGCGCGAACGTCTCTCGGTCCACGATCGCGTTCACCACGTACGAGACCGGGCGCCCCTGCCCGACGGAGGCGGCCACACGGGCGCGATAGCTCTCCGGTGTGAGGGTATCGAGTCCGGCGGTGCCTCTGGTGAGAGCGGTGAAGGAGGCGTTGTGGTAGCCGTGTCCCGATACCGGGGAGGTCTGGGCCGTGGGATTCGGTTGCGGGGTCGCGTTGTTGGCGCCGTTGTTGGCGCGGCCCCTCCCGCGTCCTCCTCTCCCTCCACGTGAGCCGTTGGCGGCGCCCCGCGTCGATTGCTTGCTGGAGGGCGACTGGCTGCTTGGCCGGTCGACGGTGTTGTCCGGGGCCAGCCGGGACTCGGGTCCCCGCACGGCGCCCTGCCGGCCGGTGCTCGTGGTCGACGGCAGGGGCTCCGTGAGCAGGTGCGCGACCGACTGTGTCTCCACGTTACGGGCACGCAGGATGTCGTGGCGTTCGTGTCCCGCTTCCGGGTCGAAGAGCGCGGCGAACTCCGCGAGGATCGTGTCCAGCTTCTGCTGCGCCTCGTGCAACTGCCGCTCCAGCGTAGCTGTGCGCCGAAGGCCCTGCTGACTCTGCGCGCCGTTCGCGCGCCTGGCCTTCGCGACGTCCTGCGTCAGGCCCTCGACCTTGACGTGCTCCGGGTGGGCGCGCTGCCCGATGTCCCGTACCTGCTCCCGTAGGCGGGTGGGGATGCCGGCACCGGGGTCGCCCGTCTTCAGGAAGGCGTCGAAGTTGGCGAGGTCCTCGTCGGTGAACCCCTTCGGCCGGGATGTGTTCAGGTGCTTGGCGAGCTTGCCCTCGACATGCCACCGCGCGTGCTTCTCCTCATTCGCGCGCACGGACAGATCCAGAGTCTTCTGGTGCTGCCCGGAGCGGGTGGGGGGCCTGCTCACCATGAGGCGCTCGTACTTCGGGGCGAGGCCTCCCAGCACGGTGAGCCCAGTACCGTCCGGTTCGGTCTCGGCGGTGTGCCAGACGGTCATCCGATCACCGCCCATCTCGCTGTTGGGCTCCTCCAGATAGCGGACGGGAAAGCCCATGAGCGCCATGGCTTCGAGGTTGCCGCTGCGGAAGCCGAGGTGCCGGGCCGTCGAGTGACGGTCGAGATAGTCGAACAGGCGGAACTGTCCGGTGCGGGTGGTGCCTCCCCAGGCGGCGGCCCCGGGGTCGTTCCAGAACTCGGTGAGGTCGACCACTCGCGCTGTGAAAGCGTCGAGGTGTACCCGTTCGTCGCTGTCGGGGAGTTCGCCCTCGTTGAAGTACGCCGCTATGGAACGGAACTTCTTCTTGCCGGGAGACAGCTCCGCACCCCGGGACGACTCGGCGCCGGAGTCCCCCACGATCAGCACGGCCTTGACGTCACCGAGTCCCGCGATGATCTCCGCGATGCCGATGTAGCCGGTGTCGTGCTCGATGTGCACTTCACCCTTCTTGCCGCTGAACCGCGACCACAGCACTGCGACCCGGTCGGTTCCGTCGAGGGTGACGCCCTTCGCCGCCAACCAGGACTTCACGGCGGTGTCCTGCTCCTGATCCAGGTTCCAGGACCGCTTGACGGTCTCGCGCAGCTCCGTACTGAACCGCTTCCCCACGATCCGGGTGGCGTCTCCGACCCCCAGGATCCGGTTTCCCCTCTCCTTGCTGCTCAGCTTCAGGTCATCGACGAACTTCTTGAAGAAGGTTTTGGAATCGGCGGTGGACATCACCTTGATCCGCTCGCCGGAAATTCCGGATTCCTCGTAGAACCTCCCGACCGTGTCCGCCTTCCGCCGGCTGTTGCCGGAGGTGTC
Source organism: Streptomyces sp. NPDC001493 (assembly GCF_053597235.1). Lineage (NCBI taxonomy): Bacteria > Bacillati > Actinomycetota > Actinomycetes > Kitasatosporales > Streptomycetaceae > Streptomyces > Streptomyces sp. NPDC001493. Next base: position 50,616 of record NZ_JBSFHV010000022.1, on the reverse strand, counting down.
ACCGCCCGTCGAAGCGGATTGCTCGTCTTCGTAGGTGATGACGACTGACAGGTTTTTGTCCGCCATGAGCGCTGCGGCGATGGCGAACTGGTCACCCGAGGCGTAGTGCGGCTGTTTGAGGTAGATCCGGCCGTCGTCCTCCTGCGGAGTGTGGCTGACATTCTGCTGCGGCGCGTCGCCGGGGTTGCCGTCCGGATGACGGCCGTTCTCGTGGATCGCGGGCTCTTCCTCGTCGCCGGAGAGCACGAGGCTCAGTGGGACGACCGCGTTCTCACTGACCCGTTCGACGGTGGCGAGGTAGTCGCTCGGGAGGTTCTCCAGGCTCTTCTGGAGGGTGTTCACCATCAGGCCCTCGCGGCGTACCCCGCTCGCCCGGTCATCTCGCCGGAACAGGTGGCGGTCCTCGCGCTGTTCCCGGGCCTCGGAGTACTCGTCGGCCAGGCCCAGGTAGTGCAGGATCTCGTGCGTGAGCACCGCGTCGCTGTGCCCGACGTCCCACGTGAGCTGGTCGGCGCGGACCGGCGGACCGTCCGACTGCGAGAGCGTCACCGCCTCGCCGTGCTCGGGCGCCTGTACGAGCTCCACCGTGACGTGCAGTTGGTCACCGGATTCCGGGAGGATGTATCCGGTGTTGACGTGGGCGTCCAGGGTCGACTGAAGGCGGGTCTGCAGCGCGGCCAGGTCCCGTGCGCTCAATCCGTCGGTGAGCCGCATGGGCAGGGCCACGTAGAACTGCCGGACGGTTCGCCCGTCCGGCATCCGGATCCGGCGCACGTGGTTGCGGATCAGGGTCAGCGATCCGTCGAGGAGCCCCTTCCGGCTACGGGTCTGCACCAGCTTCGGATCGAAGCGCTCGGTGTTCACGGCGGCCGTCTTGGTCTCGGGGAACGCGGCCACCTCGTGCGGAAGTACCGGGTTCTCCGTCCGCCGGCCCGCCTCGCGGGAACTGTCGGTCCCGTCCGGGGCCGGCGTCGCGCTGTCGTCCGGGGTCCGGGGAGACGGCCACTGGGGCGGGAGCGAGGCGAGCGACTGGGTGGTCGGCTCCGAGAGCGGTGGCACCGTGAGACTCACCTCGGCGTCGTCGGCCCGGTGCGCCTGCGTGATGTCGGCGGCGAGCGTGAGCTGCTGCACCCCGATCTCGACGAGCCGTGCGTTCGCCCGCTCGACGTCCTGCGTCAACTCGTGCCACTGGAGCGTCAGTCGCGCGGCATCCTCTGCGAGCCCCGCCTCCTCCAGCAGGGTTTCCGCCTCGTGGCTGGACTCGGCGGCCACCCGCAGATCGTCGTGCGCCGCGATGTGCCGTTCCAGCTCGGCCACCGCGTCGAGCAGGTTGGCCTGACGGCGGGCCAGCGTCTCGACCCGGTCGGGGGTCGCGGCGGAGAGCAGCGTGCGGGTGGAATCCAGCAGGCGGGTGGCGCTCCGCAGGGCATCGTGCGCCTCGGCCTCCGTGTGGTCGAGGCCCGCCACGAGAGCCCGCTGGTCCGCGTGGACCTGCCGCGTCCGTCGCAGATCGCGATCGGCGGCGGTGCGGAGCTCGGTGGCCCGCCGCAGTGCTTCCCGCGGATGTGCGTCCAGGGAGGACGGGCGGCCGTACGTCTGCTCGAACAGCTCCAACTGGTCTCGCGCGTGGCGTAGTTGTTCTCGCGCGCCGTTCCGGTCGGGGATCTCTTCGCTGTCCGGGGCCAGGGTCCAGACACGGGTGCCGTCACCGTCGCGCAGCGCCAGTTCCAGGGTCTGCCCGCTCTCCTGGGCGATGGACCGCGCCCGGTACAGCGCCTCGAAGCGTTCGTCCGTGGTGGGGTTCGTTCCGAGATCCAGCCAGAGCTGTACCACGGCTCCGGGCGGCAGCACGTCGTCGGAAGCGGTGATCAGCTGTGCGACCTGTGAGGAAGTCAGGTTCCGCACGTCCGGTGCGGACAGGTCCCACACCCCCTCGCCGCGGTGTGCTTCGGTGAGTACGCCGAGGCCCAGCAGATCGCGTTCGGGCACCCGCAGCAACGCGGTGCCCGTCGCGTACCGCACCTCCCCGTTCGGGCCGGTCAGCGTGGTGACGGTGTCGACCTCGACCTCGTACGTACGCAGCCCCTGGTCGGTGCCGGGCATGCCCGCGGTGCCGGTCTTCTCCCAGTGCCGGGCGAGTGCCGACACTCCGCCGCCCTGACCGCCCGGGACGGACTGGTACGCGAGAAGGGGTATCGATCCGCCGACGTCGAAGCCGCCCCCCGGGGCCAGGGTTCCCGACACACCCAGGCTGAATTCTCCGCTGCGGGAGATCGAGGAGCCGGAGCTCGTGCTGAAGCCCGTCACCCGCACCCGGTCGACCGCCACGTTCCTGGTGGTGTCGATCACGCGCGGCCGGAACACCTGCGTCGACAAGGTGACCCTGGGGTGCGTCGCGGTCCCGGTGACGGTCCCGCCCGCTCCGGCCGCCTCCCGAACCGGGTCCATGGTGATGCTCCCGCCGTGCAGCAGTTCGGTCAGCCGCGCGGCAGCCGCCTCCGACGAGCTTCCGGAGCCGACGCCCTCGCCGGCCAGCTCGGGCGCCAGCTCCCACACCGCGTTCAGGAGGTCCTGCTGGTTGCTGAGCGCGTACGCGACCTCGTTGCCGGTGGGCCGGAGCGGTGTCGCCGTGGCCAGCGGACCGGAGAGCCTCGGGTCCTCGGTGCCGATCCCCTGGAGAAGTTCCTCCGTCGGGTTCTCCGGGGCCCGCTGCTGGTCGGTGTCCCCGGAGAACCGCAGGGTGACCCGTCCGTCCACCTTCTCGTACGGACGAGTGGTGGCGGGATCGCCTTCGATGTGCAGATCGACGGTGAAGGTGTACGCGAGAGTGAACTCGTTGCCGCCTTCGACGCGTTGCCACAGCCGGTCCTCGGCGGTGAGCGTCCTGCTCACGGTGTCCGAACGGGTTGTCGAGCCGCTGCCGGACGGGCTCAGGGTCGCCTTGCGGGAGGTCTCTTCGGACGTCGGCACCACGATGCTGCCCGGCACCGTGAAGCCCCAGCGGGTGGTACGCCCCCGGCTCTCGGTGACGTTCGCGGGGGAGTGGGCGGAGAAGTTCTCCACCCCGGCCCCCGCGTCGCTGCGGCGCCCGGTCACGAGACGCAGCTGGTCCTTCGTCCACGCGGGCTCGCCCTGCACCCGTACGGTGACGGTACGGGTGGTCACGCCGTTCGCGTACGGGAAGCTGAAGCTCAGTGATCCGTCCTTGCCGCGTCCGGGCAGCGCGCCGAGGGCGGCGGGCGAGGTGTAGTCCGCGATGCGCTGGGCCAGCCCGGGCACGTAGTTCCGGTGGCCGGGGGTGAGGCTGCCCGGCGCGTGCTTCCTGACCAGGCCGGTGAGCTTCTCGCGCAGCAGATGAGGCCGGCGCGGGTCGCCGCCTGCGGGCTCCGGCTCCCCGGCCGTCGGTTCGGCGGAGCTCTGCCCCTGGGAGGTGTTCTCGTCGGCCTCTGCCGGATGCGGGTGCGGCTTCGCCAGGGGCGTCGCCTCCAGTACCGCCGCCAGCCCGGGCGCGCCGTACTCGACGAAGCGGTACGGCAGCCGTTCGGTGTCGGGGCGGGGCGGCCCGGTCTCCTCGCCCGCGAGCGGCTCCAGCGTCGGGCCGCTCCGCCGGAGCTGATCGGCCGTGGCGAGGAACGTGATGCCGCCCGGCACGTGGACCGTGCGCGTCACCGAGTCCGCGGTGCGGTTCAGCGGCGATACCCGCCGGTGCCCCCGGTGGACGGTCACCTCGTAGGTGATGTCCGCGCTGATCCGATGATGGGTACCGCCCTCGGTGGGGACCCGCGTCATGCTGGTCGACGCCGACGTGGTCACCGAGCTGCTGCTCCCCCGCCCGTAGACGCCCTTCACACCGAGGCCGCCGGTGGTCGGCTTCGACGCGCCGGGAGTGGACGGATCGGTGACGGAAGGCCCGGCGGCGGCCTGTTCGGCCTCCTCCAGGCTCTGGCCGTACTTCGCCGTGAACCCGGGGCCGCCCTGGTGCGATTCCGTGCTCGTGACCTGGTGGGAGGCGCTGTCGGTGGCACCGAGGTCGGTCTCGCCGTACTGCCGGACCGTCCCCAGATCCTGCGGATTGGTGAGTACGGCCTTCACCTCGACGACCAGGTCGGTGCCGCCCGACACTCCCGGCACGAACAGGTCGTCGATGACGAAGACGCCCTTCACCATCTGGTGCGCGCGCGACATCAGCGCGGCGGGCGTCAGCTGCGCGTGCAGCGCCTCGTGCAGCAGCATGCCCTGGTCGCTGAGGTCTCCGGTGGACACGGTCTGCCGGATCACCGTGGCCATGGAAAGCACCGAGTCGGCGACGGACTTCGCGGCCTCGGTCGCCGCCCCCCACCAGGTGGATGTCGAGGGAGAGTTGGCCGATTCCGAGTCCCCCTGGACCTCCGTGCTGAATACGGGCAGGGTCGGGCCGTGGCCGGAGCCGCCGTCGTTGCCCAGCTGGTTCATCTCGACGTCGTCGGTGCGCTCTTCCTCCACCGGGGGCACCGAGAGGTCCTCGAAGATCGCTTCGACCGCCTCGTACAGCTTCTTGCTGCCGCGTACGACGTCGACGAGGGAGCTGTCGGGCAGCAGGAAGGTCTGCCCGTCGGGAGGCAGCGGAGTGCCCTGCGGCTGGAGCACCGCCTCCCCGTACGCCTCCGAGGAGGTCCCGGTGCGCTTCTCCGGCACCGCCAGGTCGATGGTCACCGGTTCGGGCCGGGGCCGGCCCTCGGTCTGGGGCCGGGTGGCGGACGTGAACGTGGCGGCAGGCAGTGGACCGGCCCCGTCGGTGATCTCGACCGCGAACACGGCCGGGACCCGGAAGACCTCCGTCGTCTGCTGGGTCGTGATGATCATCTGGGAGTGCGAGACTCCCGCGGCGGTGGTCGAGGTGTTCGTCGTCTGCCAGGTGCCCTTGTAGTCCCCCGTGATCACGCCCCTGAAATGACCTGCTGCGATACCGGTTATCTGGCCGGCCGCCTGGCCGGTGAAGGAACCGCCGGACGACTGCTGGCTGGTCCCGGGCACGGACAGACTGCTGGTGCTCGGCAGGTGGACATCGCTGAGCGAGGTGCGATGGGTGGGGGCGGTGGTGTCCCCGGGCGCGCGGTCCAGGGTGAAGCGGAGCCGGACGTGGTCCACACCGCCGCCCGACCGGGGCTTGTTGAAGTACAGGACCATGCCGCCGTCGACCAGCTCGTCCATGGCGCCGAGCAGACCGTGCTGCGAACCCAGCAGGGACAACTTACGCAGATTCTCAAGACGGGCCTTGACGAGGCCCTCGTTCATCAACCAGCCGTTCTGCTCGCCCTCACGCGGGAGGTAGCCGTTGTCCAGAAGCCAGGTCCGTGCCTGTTCCAGTACCTCGGTGACGCCCTCGCCGTGCACCGCCAGGGGGGTGGTGGTGAGGCCGATGGCGTCGAGCCGCGCCACCTCCGGGGGCGCCTGCTTCCGTGTGGCTGCCGTCGGCACGGTGCCGGTCGCGGTCTGCGGGGTGAGCATCCTGAGCCGTACCCGGGTGGGTGGCATCGGCACCGGGTCCGTCGGCTTTCCGTCCGCCGCGATGAACTCCACGCTGTAGACCACGTTCGCCGGGGTGAGCACGTGCCCCCCGTTGGTGCGGATGTTGTGCGTCACGCCGTGTGTGGCGCCCGCCCCGAGACTCCGGTCCTTCTGCCAGACGCGGCCGCCCTTGGGCAGTAGGGAGCCGCCGAGGTGGAAGTCCCGGAAAGCCTTGTCCGCCTCGTCCGGCATCGAGTTGAGCACGAAGCCGATCCCGCCCGCGATGTCGTACGCCTGGGACACCTTCGACAGCGAGTCGGTCTTGCGCTGACGGTCCAGGAAGCGCTCCAGGCTGTACTTCGGACCGACCAGGATCTCCCTGCCGGTGCGGTGGGCCACCTGAGCGGTGACCTTGAACATGCCGAGGGCGTTGCCGCTCTGGTCCAGCAGGACCGGCGACCACGTGCCCGTACTGCCGCCGGGTCGGCCTGTCGCACGTTGCAGAGGGAGAGCACCGAGCAGGTGCTCCGCGCCGAGGAACTTCTCGACGGCGGCCAGCGAGCCGGCGTCGAGGGAGCCGAGCTGCTCGCCGAACCGGGCTCGGACCTCTCGCAGCAGGCTGCCGGGATCGGACATCGAGTCCATCACCCACAACGGTGAGTCGTCGAGATGCTTCTGGAAGTCGGCGTCCTCCATGGGGTTGAAGCCGTTGCGGCCGGCCGCGGTGTAACCGGGCACGGCCAGATGCTCGGGGAACCACGCCGACACCGTGCCGAGCGTCCGCCCCTCCGCCGGCTCCGGCGCGGTCTCCGGGGACGTCGGCGAGGTGACCTCCCACACCCTGCCCCGCGCGGTGTAGTCGAAAAGGCCGGCCGGTTCCGAACTGCGCAACAGACTGGTGGAGGTGATCGCGCTGCTCACCGTCGTCGACAGGGTTCTCTGCTGATGAGTGATGTTGAAGTTCAGCGCGACGGGCACGTGGGTGAGGACGTCCGCGACCACGCTGAAGGCGTTCGAGAGCGGAGTCAGCGAGATCGTACGGACGCTGGTCGTGGAGGCGGTGGAGGTGCTGTCGAACGTGGCCGCGTGCCGCTGCTCGTTGTTGTGCGGCGGCGTGTGCCTTCCGGCACCGGACAGCGTGGAGCGCTTGGGTTTCTCCAGTCGCAGCTGTACGGCCAACGAACGCTGCTTGCCGTCGACGGTCAGGGTGATCGGGTGACCGTCCTTGCTGAGCAGCATCAGACGGTTGTCCTGAAGCACCTGCGGAGAGAGCAACTCGGCCAGTTGGGCGCGCACTTCGGCGCGCTCTGTCTCGGGGAGGGTGCCGGAGGCCGTCTCCAGGGCGTCGAGCGCCTGCTGCTGGAGGGCCGCGGCGACCTGGTCCGGGATCGGCGCCAGGTGGACGCCGCTGACGCCTTCGGAGGCATCCGTGCCGAATCGTCGTACCTCGTCGGACAGCCACACATTCGACGCGGGCGGCGGCGGAGGCGGAGGCGGTGGTGTGGCGTTGGTCGCACCGTCGTCAACGTCGCTGACGATGTCGGTGAGGACATGGGTGCTGGTGTTGGCGTTGGCGTTGGTTTCGGTGGTGAGGGCCGGGGCCGTGGAGATGTCGGTTTCGATGGTGATGGCCGTATGCGGCACCTCATGCGGCGCGTGGCTGGTGGTGAGCACGGGGGCGCCCGTGTCGACGGCAAGGTGGGACTCGGCGGAATAGAGGGCGATGGGCTGTGAGAGCGTCCGTGGCGTGGAGTTCTGACCCGTGGACGCGGAGGTCTTCTCCTGCTCCTCGTCCCGCCTCTGTTCCTGTTCCTGCTCCTGCTTCGGGTCCTTCTCCGGCGTTTCCTGTTCCGGCCGTTCCTTCTCCTGCTCCGCGACGGCCTCCGTGGACGTCGTGTTCGGGCCGTTCGCCGCACCGCTGGTGCTCGAAGCGGTGTTCTGCTGGGTGGAAGTCGTCGGCTTCGACGTGCTGTTGGCCGGGGCAGGCGCCGATGACGCCGCGGGAGTGCTCGCCGTCGTCGTGAGCGGGACGCTGGTGTCCCGGGGCATCGTCGGCGGTGCGGGCACGACGGGCTGCTGCATGCTCTCGTCGGTGTTGTCGGTCTCGTCGTTGCCGACGACGTCGCCGTGGTCGTCGCGCGAGGGACCGGAGACGTCGAGCAGGGCGAAGCCCTCGTCGTCGTACATCTGCGGTGACGGAGGCGAGTATGTGTCCGGTTCGGTGCTGTCATCGTCCGCGGAGAGCGGTGACGAGGTGTCGCTCGGATCGAGGGCCGGCTCGTCGCTCATGACGATCGGGTTCGGTTGGACACCCGGACCACCGGCCGTATTGCTCCCCGCGCCGCCGCCGGACTCCGACCCCGTATGACCGCCCGAGGACTCCGTACGGGCGCCGGGCAGCTTGAACCCGGCCTCCAGCGTCTGGTTGCGCAGATTGGACCCGAGCTTGTCGCCCGCGCCTTCGAGTATGTGTCCGACGCGGCCCTCCACCATGCCCGAGCCGAAGGTCAGGCCCGAGGTGCTGAAGGTGTGGTCGTCGCTGAAGAACAGGTTGTAGAAGCCCTCGGAGACCGCCGCGTGCGCCCCCTCGGACACACCCTCCGTGATGCCGTGGACGCCTGACTGGGCCATCGCCCGGATGGCGCTCCTGCCCAGCTGGTCGGCCGCGCCCTGGCCGAGGATCTTGCCGAGTGCGCCGTCGCCCTCCTTGGCGAGCGGCTTGAGCGCGTCCTCGAGCAGCTTCGGGAGGTCCTTCTTGCCGGTGTTCTCCAGCAGTGTCCTCGCCCAGTCGCGGCCGACGGCACCCGCCTTGTCGCCGCCCAGGTGCTTGCTGAAGGTCTCGCCGATGTTGCGGACGAACTTGTCCCCGGCCGCCTTGCCGGCAGGCCCGACGGTGTGGGGCAGGTCGTTCGCGAAGTTCTTGGCGAAGTCCTCCCCGAACGTCTTCGGGGCTTTCGGCCCGGCGCCCTTCGGCCCCTTGGGGCCCTGCACGGGCGGCTGCGGGAACGCGTTGTCGAGCTCCTTGCCCAGCTGCTTCCCGCCGCCCTTGCCGAAGATGTCGGCGAGTCTCTTGCCCAGCTTGCTGCCCAGGAACTGGAACGGACCGGCCAGGAGCCCCTGGATCATGCCGGACAACGCCGCACCCTTGGTCAGGTCGCCCTCGTACTCGTCGCGCGTGCCCTTGTTGAGCTGCGACCACTGGACCAGCAGATCCATCGCGACACCCATGCCCACGTTGATCAGCTGGTGCATCAACAACGTCATCAGCGCCCGGCCGAGCCACGAGCGGATCAGGAACCGCACGATCGCGCACTTCGCCAGGTAGGCCTGGATCGACGCCCCGAAGAAGAACGCCAGCGCCGCCGCGACGACCGCCTCGAACAGCAGCTCCACCAGCTGGGCGATGATCATGTACTTGGTGTACTGGAGCTGGGTGGCGGCCTTGCGGGTGAACGTGGCGAGCAACTGCGCCTGGTCGGCGACCGCGTCGAAGTAGTTGAGCCCCTCCTCGCCGATGAAGCTCTTCATCGCCGCCTGGTACATCGCGGCGGCGTCACCGTCGAAGCTCTCGCTGGTGTAGCCGAGAGCGGCGGCGATCTGCTGCTTCATGTCGTTGTTCAGCTTGCCGTGCAGGTCCTTGTGGACCTCGGCCAAGGCGAACAGCTTGTCCTCGTCGCCGTTCGGCGGTACTTCACCGGTCAGCGCGGCGAACAGCCAGGCGCAGTCGGGAGGGAACTCCAGGGACAAGGGTCAGCTCTTCCCGGTCTTGTGTCCGCCGAGCGAGTCGGTGATGTCGGTCTGGAGATTGCCGAAGTCCGTCGAGGCGTCGCGCAGGCTCTGCCCGCTGCCGACCAGCGCGTCGCTCAGCGCGGTGATGCCCGTCTTGGCGTCCTCGACCGCGGGCAGGTACTTCTCCGCGAAGGTCATGCCGAACTTGTCCGTGCCCCAGCACCCGTGGTACGAGGTGATCTTGTCCAGGTAGTCGTCGCGGATCAGCTTGATGTGGTCGGCCACCTGGTCCAGATTCTCGCTGCTCCGGTCGAGCCCGTCCGTGTCGACGTCGAGCCCGCTCATCGCTGCGCTCCTTCGTCCGTGCCGGTCGCGTCGTCCTCGTCGACGATCTCGTCGAGCAGCGCGCCACCGGACGAGCGGGTGGGCGCCTTCGACGGGGGTACCGGCAGCCCCTCCTCGCGGAGCGGAGCGAACAGGGCGTCCCAGTCCAGCTCCTGGAAGCCGCCCTCGCCGGTCGGTGAGAGGCCGGGGATGGGGCCGAACGGCCGGTACACGTCGGCGAGTTGCTCGGCCGCCTGGGCGCGGGCCGATCCGATGGTGGCCATCAGCACGCCGGCGAGCTGGGCCGGGGGCATGGTCCGGTACCTCGCGGTGGGGAAACGCAGGTTCGTCAGTTCGCCCTGCGGCCCGACCGTCGCCTCCACGGAGCGGTCCTTCGCCATGACGGTCGCGGAGATCCGGGCGGCGGCGGCCCCGGCCTCGGTCAGCTTGGTCCGGGCCTCCTCGAACTCGGCCAGCGCCTCGGCCAGGTGCTCTTCCATCGGGTTGCTCATGTGTTTGACGCGCCCTTCGATCCGCTCGTACCACTCGGTCCCTCGCTCCGGCTGAAGACGGCCGTCACCGCCCGATCACCGCCGCGACGCCGCCCTCGTCCGTGCCCCAGGTGCCCTCGTCCTCGCTCACCCAGGTGGACCGCTCGCGTTCGTCGCTCTGGGTGTTGCCGCCCGCACCGCCGCCCATGCCGCCGCCCATCGGCGGCATCATCGGGGTGCTTCCGGACGACGTGGTGCTGGGCCGCCGGCTCGCCGCCGCGGCCTCCTCCGCGGCGAGCTGGGCGGACTTGGCGTTCCGCGCCGCGGATGCCTCTCCGGTGGCTATCGCCCGGCCGCGCTCCGCGGCCAGCCCGGTTCCGGCGGCGCCCGCCGAGGCGCCCGTGCCACCGCCGGGCATGAGTCCCTGGTTGCCGAGCGGGTTCAGCGGGAGGCTGCCGGACCCGCCGGTGCCGGTGTCGCCGTAACCACCCACGCCCAGGGGGGATTCGTCGCTTCCGTCGTCCGGGTAGTCGTAGTAGTCGAAGTCGCTGAGACCGCCACCCGTCGTGTTCGCTGCGAGCCCGGCGGTACCGCCCGTCGTGCCGGTCGTCCGTCCGTACGCGTCGGTGGTGACCGTGCGCCCGTCCGGGTAACTGATCCGGTGGCCGCCGTCCTTGAGCGTCGTGTCGACGGTGCCGTCCGGGTAGGTCGTCGTGGACGAGCCGTCCGCGTTGTGCGTCGTCTGCGTCTGTGTACCACCGCTGCCGGTGGTGTTGAGGTGCTCGGTCTGCTTGTGGCCGTCGGCGTCGATGGTGGTGTACGTGCCGTCGGGGCCCAGCTTGGTGGTGCTGCCGTCCTTGTACGTGGTGGACACCGTGCCGTCCTTGCCCACCTGGGACACCGAGCCGTCGGCGTACTGGACGGTGGAGGTGCCCCTGCCCAGGTGCGAGACGGTCTTGGTGCCGTCGGGGTCGGTGGTGGTCACGGTGCCGTTCGCCGAGACGGAGGTCTTCGTGCCGTCCTCGTGCGTGGTGGTGGTCGTGCCGTCCTTGCCGAACTCCGTGGACGAACCGTCCGCGTTGTGCACGGTCGAACCGGCCGCCGGATGGCTGGTGGTGATGTTGCCCTGGGCGTCGGTGCTGGTGAGCGTGGAGTCCGGGGCGAGCTTCGTCGAGGTGCCGTCCGGGTACTGCGTGACCGTCGTACCGTCCGGGCTGATCGTGGTCTTCGTGCCGTCCCGGTAGGTGATGGTCTCGCTGCCGTCCTTGTTCAGGACCGTCTTCGAGCCGTCGGGATTGTTCGTGACGGAGGTGCCGTCGGGGTTGACGGTGGTGGTCGTGCCGTCCTTGTGCGTGGTGGTACGCGAACCGTCCGCGTTGTACGAAGTGGTGCTGCCGTCGGGGCCCTTGACCGTCTTGACGGGGTAGCTGCTGCCGCCTGGGACGTTGGGGGAGAGCACTGGTGGGACAACCCCCGCGGGCGTGGTCTCCTGGTGGCCGTCCGGGTAGGTCGTGGTGGTCGAACCGTCCGGATTCACGAGGCTGGTGGAACCGTCGGGGTTGGTGACCGGCAGGTTCGCGCCGCCCAGGCCGCTGCCGTCGCCCGTACCGTTCAGGCCGAGTGTGGGCGGTGGGACGATACCGCTGCCGGTGTTCTCGCCGTTCAGGCCGAGGTCACTGCCCGCCCCGCCTCCGCCGAACTCGCCGTCGGTGCCGTTCTCCCCGATCTGCGGTGGAAGGTCGACGTCACCGGCTCCGCCGTTGCCGTCCGTGCCCTGGTTGAGCTCGTCCATCTCCTTCTGGGCATCCTCCTTCTGCTTCTCCGCTTCCTCCTCCGCGGCTTCCTTCTCCTTCTCCGCCTCCTCCTTGGCGAGCGCGGCCTCGTCCTCCGCGTTCGACTGCGTGAGGCTGCCCGCACCTGCCTTGAACGGGAAGGACGAATCCGTGTTCATCCCGACCATGGCCTGGTTGAGTTCCAGCATGGCCTTGCTCGCGGCCTGGTCGAGAGGAGCGAGGGTGGCCAGCCAGTTGGTGCAGGCCCGTGTGGCGAGGTTCTTCCAGTCGCTCTCGACGGTGAGGTTGCCGTAGACCGGGTGGATGTGCAGGAACCCCTCCCCGAGCCTGTTGTATCCGTAGTTCTGGCGCATCTTCATGATGTTGTTCTCGTTCAGCCACAACGCCAGATCGTCGAGCAGTGCGTCGAGATGGGACGTCCCGAGCCATACGTTCGCCGGCTTGGTCCGGAGACCGGCGTACGCCGAGTTGACCGCGGTCTGTACGCCGGGATCCGAGTTGTTCTGCCAGCCGTTCCAGGCCGTGGCGAGGCTGTCGGCGGCCGTCCAGATCGCCAGTTCGGCGTCGACGAGCTTGTCACCGACCACGGAGCGGGACCTGTAGTCCTTGTTGCTCTTGAACTCCCGGCCGCCGCCGGGCTGGACCGCGCCGGTCTTCGGGGCGATCAGGGTGAGGAAGTCCTTGTAGCCAAGACCCACCGCGTCGATCAGGTCGCGGAAGACGTCGGCGCCACTGCCCTGATAGGACGAGAACTCGCTGTCGAGCTGCTTCACCCACTTCTCGAGGTCGACGGATTTGGCGGAGAAGTAGTCGACGACCCTGTTGAACGCCTCGGCGATCGGGCTGAATTCCTTGAGATTGATCGCGTCGGCCGTGACGACCGCCGGGGTGTGGTCGTAACCACCGCCGAACCCGTCCGTGGTGTAGGTGTCCCGCAGCGCCTCCAGCGCCTTTCCGTAGCCCCAGTCGTAGGCCCCCGCGTTCCCGGTGTTGCTCCAGTCGGCGCCGCTCGACGAACTCCAGGGGAGTGAGATGGTCGCCTTGTAGACGTCGAGGTAGGTGCTGGACTGCCCGTCGGAAGGGCCGTAGAACTGGATGACCCGTTCGGGCGTCTCGCCCGCCTCCACCTCGCCCGTGGTGTTGCGGTCGTCGGACACGCCCACCTTGGAGACCTTCTTGACCGTGACCCGCATCCACTCGCTGCCGTTTCCCGTCTTCGCGTCGGCACCGCCCACGGCCGCGACGTTGGCCCTGGTGCCGCCGTCGAAACCGGTGAGCTGCTTGACGACGGATTCCCAGCTTGAATCAACTGCCACGGGCAGGACTCTCCTTGTGCGACGAGCGGAGACGAGTGGAGACGAAGGGTGAGGGTCAGGTCTTCTGGGTCGGGGCGAGGTCCCCGTCGACATCGCCCAGGTCGTTCAGGAACTCCTGGCTCTTGATGTCCTCCAGGCTGTCCGCCTGGTTCTTCTTCATCGTCTCCAGCACCGTCCTCATGTTCTTCTGGATGTCGTTGAAGAGCTTCAGCTGGTTGCTGATGACGCCCGCCTGGGACTCCGCCGCGCCGGTGAGGTACTCCACCAGCGGATTCGCGCTCAGCGGGGTCGCCTCTTTCCCGACCAGTCTGCCGAGCTTGAGCACGTGGCTGCTGAGGCCCACTTCGGGTGAAGCCATCTGGGCGCTGAGGAACTTCAGCGAGGAGATCCCGCCCTTCTCGGCGTCCTTCTCCAGCGCGGTCAGCAGGTCGATGAACTCCTGCACGTCGGTGTCGATGAACTTCTGGAGGGAGTCCGTGTCCAGGTGCGACAGATTAGTCGGGTCGGCCGCCATGGCTACTCACAATCGTCGGGAGGCGGGTCGGGCGAGAAGAAGCGGTCCAGGCAGGCGGGGGATCACCCGCCGACGCGGATGTTCCCCCACTCCGAGGCGCTGCGGTTCTCGTGCTTGCGGTACTGGTCCGAGATGTCGCTCAGCGTGTCGCCGTGCTTCGTCAGGACCTGGCCCAGTTGTGTGGTGGCCTGGTTCCACTTTTCCTGCAGAGCCGCGTACGTCGCCGCGTCCGCACCCTGCCAGGCACCGTGCAGCCCGGCCAGCTCCTCGTTGAGGGCCTGAACCAGGGAATGGATGCGGTTGGTCTGGAGGCGCATGTCCTCGGCGGCCTGGTCCACCCTGCTGTACTCGACGTGGATGATGCCGTCGGTCTTGTTGGAGTGATCGTACGGAGTGGTCATGGCGAACTCCTGGGGAGGGAGGGGATGTCAGGGCAGTCGGCGGGCGCCGGACGGACGATCAGGTCAGCTGGGCGAGTACGTCGTTCGACCGGCTGCTGGTCACGATCGTCTCCGTGTTCTGTCCCTGAAGTCCGCGCTGGAGCACGCCGGTCTCCTGGAGCTGCTCCATCATCTGGTTGATGTTTCTGGTGATGATGTCGACCTGGCCGTTCCAGTCCGCGAGCAACCGCTGGTAGGCGCCGCCGTCCTGGCCCCCGTACGCGTGGATCAGGCCGCTCATGGTCGTGCGCACCTCTTCCTGGGACTGCTTGATCCCGCTCTGGACCGTGCTGAGGGCGTTGTAGCCCTCCTGGTTCTCGGACTGGGACGACGTCTGGAGGTTGCCGGGAGGGGCGGGGGTGTTCGACATGTCAGGTGTCCTTTCCGGAACATGAGCGTCTGTCGATGCTAGGGAGGGCGGTGTGGCGCAAGCAATGCCCTGAGTCGAGATCTGAGCTGGAATTGATCATTGCTTAACCGGGGAAGTCATTAACGGCCCTGGGGGCGACTGAATTTGACCGTCTCATCAGGAGCGGACGCCGCCCGTCGACCGGCCGTTCACCCGCAGGACTCCTCCGACGGGACCGCGGAAGCAGCTCGTTCACCGCCGGCCACCGCCGCGTCGAGCACCGGCCCCGTCGGCAGCATGTCCAGCAGCCGGGACGGCACCGCCTGTGCGTGCCCGCCCTTGAGGCCGAGCCGCTCCACCGACTCCGCGTCCGGCAGCCGGTACTTGATGCCCACGTCCGTGACCAGGTACGTCGTCGTGCCGATGACCGAGCCCCCCGCGCCCAGCGCCTGTACGAGCGCGCCACCCCCGGGCCGTACCTCCAGACCGTCCACCGCCAGGCACGCCCGCCGGATCTCTGGGCCGGAGGCGACCGGAGCCGCTCGTGCCGCCGTCGGCACGAGCGTCAGGGCCACTCGGGGCGCGGACCCCTCCGGCTGGATCCGGGCGCAGACCGACGTGCCGGGACCAGGGTCCCGTACGACGGGCGTACGGGACGGCCAGCCCACCGGGTCCCCGGTCGCCCGGCCGGCCGGCGCACGGTGCTGGGCCAACTGGTCCGCGGTGAGCGGGAGCGCGACCGGGACCGACCCCTTGTAGGCCAGCTTCGCCGTCCGGTCGTCACCCAGCACGAGGGCTGCCCCGGGAGTGCTCAGCGGGCGCAGCCCGCTCTCCTCCAGGAGGAAGTGCTGGGTGACGGCGCCCGGCGACGCCAGTGCGTACACCTGGCCCGTCCGGCCGACGAGGCCGTCGATCCGGGGGCCGGCCGCGCCCCGGCCGTCCACCTCCGGCGCCGTCAGGTCGGGTCCGGCCGGCACGCTGTCGAGGAACGCCGCGGAGACGGGCACCGGAGTCACCCCGGAGTAGCCCAGCGCCTCGGCCGCACCGTGCTTGCCGAGCCGCAGCCGATGATCGCCCCACAGCAGGTGCGTGGCTCCGTCCGGGCCCTGGACGAGGACGGCGCGGTCGTCGCCCAGGGAGACGCCGTCGGCGGCCGTGCCCACGCGGAGCGACGTGACGGGGCGCCGGCCGGTGCGGTCCGCGCCCGTGCGGTCCGGTTCCTCCGCGCAGACCTGCCACGCCCCCTGCTCCAGGTCTCCGGGGCCGGGCAGCGCGTCGGGGGCCCCGGGGATGCCGACCGGGGTGCCGTGCCGCTCGCCCGCCAGGGACGTCCCGGACACCGAGACCACTGTGAGGTCGTCGGCCGCGATCAGCTTCGCCGAAGCCCAGTTGCGCACAGGGCGGAGCGTCTTGTCGAGATACAGGAAACGGGTACCGGTGTCCTTCTGCACGATCAGGCTGGAGTCCTGCTGCCAGGTCTTGGAACCCGCGGGCGAGATCATGCCGAAGAGCAGGAACCCGACGGCGAGGACGACTCCGAGGCCGATTCCCCAGGCCATGCCCCGGTTCGTGCGGCCCACCGGGGACTCCGGGGAGTCCGGGTCGCTCCGCAGCATGCCGCTGGTCAGCCGCCCCATGACGAAGAGGTGGGCCTGGACCTGGTCCTTCCTGGACTGCATGTCGTACCCCCTCAGCCGTTGGCGGTGCGCAGGGCCGTGTACACGCCCAGCACCCACAGGGACAGCGGGATCAGGGCGACGGCGAGCAGGGTGTGCAGGACGTCGGCCGCTCGGCCCCAGTAGGGCAGCATCCGGCGGCCGGGCACCGTCCACGAGGCGATGGCCGCCGACACGGCGACGGCGACGAGCGCCGCGATCAGGAACGGGCGCTGCCCGGCGTCCAGCGAGCCGGCGGCCCGCACCGCCATCAGGACCAGTCCGTACAGGCCCGGGAGCATGACGGCGGGCCGCTGCCACACGTTGCCGATACCGCGCGCGTGCAGGAGCAGGAGCAGGCACAGGACCGCGGCGGTGACCACGGCGGCGGTGTCCGGGCGGACCATGACGAGGGCGGTCAGGACCACCGCGCAGACCAGGCCGGTCCCCGCGTACAGGGCCGTCATCCACTCCTCGGCGAGCGCGGTGCGGCTCACCACGACCTGGCTGGGATGCGGTTCGATCCCTTCCTGGAGCTGCTCCGCGTTGGTCGGCAGGGCGGGCAGCCGCAGCCCGGACAGCCGGAAGGCGATGCCCGGGACGAGGCCGCCGAAGACGACCGAGAGGACCGCGAGGACGCTCGCCGCGTGGGCGGCGGGCCAGTCGGTGACCAGCATCAGCGCGCCCCACAGGGCGCCCGCGAGCGCGACCGCCGCCGCGCTCAGCAGCAGCGGCACGAAGGCCGCGACCGCGGCCACCGCCAGCACCGCCCCGCCCGCGGCCGCCGCCGAACCGGCGAGGAGCCGCGCCCCCGTCAGGTGCGCGTCCGCGTCACCACTGGGCAGCAGCGCACCGGCCAGCCCCAGATACGGCGCGACGAGGACGCCGAGTGCGGCGCCGCCCGCGGAGTCGCCCACTGCCCGGCTCGCCGTGGCGGCGCCGAACAGCACCAGCAGCCCGGTGCCGGCCGCGACCGCGGCCCGCAGCGGTGCGGAGCCGCCCGGCAGCGCCAGCACCAGCAGCCCGGCCGCGAGGAGCACCACCGCTGTGCCGCGCAGCAGCCACCGGCTGGTCCGGGCCTCCCAGCCGTGCGGGCGGCCGCGCATCGTGTCGGCGACCCCGTCCACCAGGTCGTCGAAGTGGACCGGCGGCAGCGCCTCGGCGCGAGGGCGGAGGAACAGCGTCTCGCCGTCCCGCAGAGCCAGGCTCTCCGGAGTGCGTTCCTCGTCCAGGGGCTCCTCGCCCAGGCGTTGCAGCACCCAGCCGCCGTGTTCGATCCCCTTCTCCGCCAGGTCGTGGCCCGCGTGGTCGAGGAGGATGGGCAGCAGGTCGGACACGGCCACGTCGGCGGGGACCGCCAGATCGATGATCCGTTCCTGGGTTCTCACCGTGAGCCGGCACAGGCCGGGGGTGGATATGTCTGTCATTGCGGCGGGGCCACACCTCTCCGAGGGGCGGGATACCAAAGTTGATTGCCGCACACTACCTTTGATCTTGCGTCAGGCCGTCCACCACTGGTGCGACCGTTCAGAGCGGGGCATTCACGTCCTTCGTGCCGAACAGCCCTGAATCCCCTGCCTCCCACCGCCTCAGACGCGACGAAGCCCGAGGAGCGAATTCCGCGTGAGTACCGTTCTGTTCCGTCGTCCCGCCCGCAGGCGGGGCCCCGACATGCCGGACGGCGAGATAAGCCTCCAGGAACCTCCCACCCTCCCGGAGGCGGAGCCGAACACCTCGGCCATGTGGATGTACCTCCCCATGGGCCTGACGTCGATCGCCATGATGATGATGTTCATCAGGCCCGGCCAGGCAACCACCTTCAGCTACCTGGCCATCGGGCTGATGCTGCTCTCGTCCGTCGCGATGATCGTCGGACAGCTGATGCGCAGCGCGGGCGAACGCAAGCGCAAGCTCAAGGGAGAACGACGGGACTACCTGCGGTACTTGGCCCAGACCCGGCGCAAGATCCGCCGTACGGTGGCCGACCAGCAGAAGGCCCTGGCCTGGCGGCACCCCGACCCGGCCGGGCTGTGGGCGCTGATCGGTACCAGCCGGCAGTGGGAACGCCGCCCCGCCGACGAGGACTTCGCGGAGGTACGTGTCGCCGTCGGCGAGCAGAAGCTGGGCACTCGGCTCGCCCCGCTGGCCACCAGGCCCGTCGAAGACCTGGAACCGCTCACCGCGCACGCCCTGCGCAGCTTCATCCGGGCGTACGGAACCGTGCCGGGCCAGCCCATCGCCCTCTACCTGCGCGCCTGGTCGCGGATTCTCGTGCACGGCGACAACGAGCGGGCCCGTTCCCTCGCCCGCGCCCTGATCGCTCAGCTCGCGGCCTTCCACGCCCCCGAGGAACTCACCGTCGCGCTCTGCGTCTCCGACGCGCGGCGCGCCGACTGGGAGTGGGTGAAGTGGCTGCCGCACACCCAGCACGCCTACCAAAGCGACGGTGCGGGGCCGGCCCGTACGGTCGCGGCCGGACTCGTGGAGCTGGACGAGCTGCTCGGCGCGGACTTCACCGAACGCCCGCCCTTCGACCCGGAGACCGCGCCCGGCCGCGACGAGCCCTTCACCGTCGTCGTCGTGGACGGCGGCACCGTGCCGGGCGGCCACCGCCTCGAAGGAGCCGGGTACCGCAACGCCGTCGTCGTCGACCTGTCGCAGTCGCTGGCCTGGAAGCCCGCCCGCGGCACACTGCGGCTGCGCATCGGCGACGACGGACTCCATCTGGTGCGCACCGACCGCGAACGCAAGGAGCAGTCCACCCTGCTGGGCGAACCCGACACGCTCGGCCCGGTCGCCGCCCGTACGCTGGCCGCCCGGCTCGCCCCGTACCGCCTCGGCGGCGGTGCGGTCTCGGCCGAGCCGTTCGTCTCCGACACCGAACTCACCTCCCTGCTCGGCATCGCGGACCTGCGCCGCCACGACCCCGCCAAGCTGTGGGACAGCCGCCCGCTGGAGAGCCGCGGCCGGCTGCGGGTCCCGATAGCCGTCGGCGAGGACGGGCTGCCCGTCGAACTCGACATCAAGGAGTCCGCCCAGGGCGGCATGGGCCCCCACGGCATGCTCATCGGCGCCACCGGCTCCGGCAAGAGCGAACTGCTGCGCACCCTGGTGCTGGGCCTGGCGCTCACCCACTCCTCCGAGACCCTCAACTTCGTGCTCGTCGACTTCAAGGGCGGCGCCACCTTCCTCGGAATGGACGAGCTGCCGCACACCTCGGCCGTCATCACGAACCTGGCGGAGGAACTCCCCCTCGTCGGACGCATGCAGGACGCCCTGCACGGCGAACTGATGAGGCGCCAGGAACTGCTGCGCCGGGCCGGGAACTACTCCTCCGTGCTGGAGTACGAGAAGGCCCGCGCCTCCGGTACTCCGCTGGCACCGCTGCCCTCCCTCTTCATCGTCGTCGACGAGTTCTCCGAGCTCCTCTCCGCGCACCGTGACTTCATGGAACTCTTCGTGATGATCGGCCGCCTCGGGCGCTCGCTCGGCGTCCACCTCCTGCTCGCCTCGCAACGGCTGGAGGAGGGCCGCATGCACCAACTGGAGTCCCACCTCTCCTACCGCATCGGCCTGCGAACCTTCTCCGCGATCGAGAGCCGCGGCGTGCTCGGTGTCCCCGACGCCTACCACCTGCCGCCCACTCCCGGCAGCGGCTACCTGAAGAGCGGCGTCGAAGCGCTGACCCGGTTCCGCGCCGCATACGTCTCCGGGGCGTACACGAGCAGGCGCGGAGCCGCCCAACAGGCGCAGATCGCCCGCCAGGTCGTGCCGTGGGGCACCGACTGGGTGGTGCCGCGCACCCTGCCCGCCGCCCCCGAACCGGTGACCGCGGAGCCCGACTCGGGCGAGTCCCTCCTCGCGCTCGCCCTCGGCCGGCTGCGCGACAGCGGGCCGTCCGCCCGCCAGGTGTGGCTGCCTCCGCTGGACGCCCCGCCCGCCCTCGACGCCCTGCTGCCACCCCTGGTCCCGGACCCCGAATTCGGCTTCACCACGACGGGGTCCGCCGGCCGCGGAAAGCTGCGCGTTCCCGTCGGCATCGTCGACAAGCCCTTCGACCAGGTGCGCGACCTGCTCACCGTCGACTTCTCCGGCGCGGGCGGACACCTCGCCGTCGCAGGAGGCCCGCAGAGCGGCAAGTCCACGCTGCTGCGCACCCTCATCGCCGCGCTCGCCCTCACCCACACCCCGCGCGAAGTGCAGTTCTACTGCCTGGACTTCGGGGGAGGCGCGCTGCTCGGCCTGTCCGGACTGCCGCACGTCGGCGGGGTCGCCGGCCGTCTCGACCGGGAGAGGATCTCCCGCACCCTCGCCGAGGTCACCTCGCTGCTCAACCGGCGGGAGCTGTTCTTCCAGGAGCAGGGCATCGACTCCATGGCCACCTACCGCAGGCGGAGGGCCGAGGGTCAGTACCCGGACGAACCGCTGGGTGACGTCTTCCTCGTCGTGGACGGCTGGTCCACGGTACGCAGTGACATGTTCGACGACATCGCGGTCTTCAACGGCATCGCCACCCGGGGTCTCAACTATGGCGTCCACCTCATGGTCAGCACCTCGCGCTGGGTGGAGCTCTCCGCCGCCCTCCGCGACCAGGTCGGCACCCGCCTCGAGCTGCGGATGGGCGACCCGATGGACTCCGCCGTCGACATCCGCAAGGCCGGCACCGTGCCCGCCGTGCCCGGACGAGGTCTGAGCAACGAGAAGCTCCACTTCCTCGCCGCACTCCCGCGCATCGACGGCGGCGAGGACGCGGAGGACCTCACGGACGCCCTCGCGGACCTCGTCGGGGCCGTCGCGGAGAACTGGGACGCCCCGCCTGCCCCGCCCGTCCGCATGCTGCCGGCCCATCTCACCGCCGCCGACCTGCCGCCGGCCGACCCGGAGCGGCCGCTGCGCGTTCCGTTCGGCCTGGACGAAGCCGAACTGGCCCCGGTCTGGCACGACTTCGCCCAGAGCCCGCACCTGATGCTGGTCGGGGACACGGAGAGCGGCAAGACCAGTGCGCTGCGGCTGCTCGTCCAGCAGATCGTCGCGAACCACACCCCCGAACAGGCGCGCATCCTGGTGGTCGACTACCGTCGCGAGCTCGTCGAGGCGGTCCCGGAGGAGTACCGGCTCGGCCACGCGGTGGCGGCGGACCCGCTGCGCGAACTCGTCGACGGGGTCACCCGGGCGATGGTCGTCCGCTCCCCGGGCGAGGACATCTCCCCGGCCCGGATGCGGCGGGCCGACTGGTGGACCGGGCCGCGCGTGTTCGTGCTCGTCGACGACTACGAGATGGTCGGCAGCGGCTTCAGCGGCCCCTTCGAACCGCTGCTGCCGCACATTCCGCTCGGCTACGAGGTCGGCCTCCACCTGGTCGTGGCCCGCGCGTCGACCGGCGCGTCACGCATGGACCCCCTAATGCGCAAGCTCCAGGAGGTCAACTCGCCGGCCCTCCAGCTGTCCTGCCCGACCTCGGAGGGATACGTCTTCGACAGCGTCAAGCCGAGGATCCTGCCGCCTGGGCGTGCGCTGCGGATCGCCCGCCGCAAGGCGGCGCTGGTCCAGATCGCGCTTCCCCGTGAGGTGGCGCCGCCGGAGGAGGAGCGGGAGGAGTAGCCGTCAGGCGGTGCCGCCGCCGTGGGCGTCCCCGGTGCCCAGCCGGCCCGGCCGCCAGCCCCTGGCCCGCCCCCGCGGCAGCACCAACGCGAGGAACGCCACGAGCAGGGCCACCCCCGCGGCGCCCGCCGTGACCAGCAGCGCGGTGTTCCTGGCGCCCGCGGTGTCCGGCGGCGGCACCGGCCGCACCGGGTCCGGGCGGGCCGCCACCGCCCGGGCGGCCGGGGCTTCGGCGCCCGCCACCGCGCCGTAGGGGTCCAACGCGGGCAGGTCCGCCGGGTACGCCGTACGCAGCAGCCTCTCCCGCACCTGGGCCGCGTTCAGCTCCGGGCGGTAGGAACGCACCAGCGCCGCCGCGCCCGCCGTCACCGCCGCCGCCAGCGACGCGCCGGAGCCCGTCCACATGCCGCCGCCCACCGGGCCCGGGCCGACGAGCGCGTCACCGGGGGCGGTGAGGTCGGCGCGCGTGTAGGGCGGGGCGCCGTCCGGACGGGTGCCCTGCGGGCCGGTGTCCAGTACGGCGAGGACGTTCTCCGGAGGCGCGGGAGCGGGTTCGGCGGGGGCATCGGTGCCGACGGACAGCGGCACACTGTCCGCCGCCGCCGGGGCCACCACCAGCGAGTCCTTGGCAGCGGCCACCGCCAGAGCCGCCCGCACCGCCTTGTCCGCGCCGTCCAGCGGCGCGGACACGACGATCACACCGGCCCCACGCTCGGCCGCCGCCCGCACCCCGGCCGCCAGCCGTGCCGGGTCGGATTCGCCGCGGACGCCCGTGCCCCGTACGGCCAGAATCCTCGCCTGTGGGGCGACCCCGGCGAAGCCCTGGCCGGGAGTGGCCGCCCCCGCGACGAGGCCCGCCTGGAAAGTCCCCCGTCCCACACAGTCCTCGTCCGCGTCATCCACCGCGTCGACCCGGCCGGCCAGCACGGCGGGCCCGTCGCTCACCCCGGTGCCGACGATCGCGACCGTCACGCCCTTCCCCCGCGACAGGGTCCACACCTGGTCCAGGCCGAGCGCCTGGCGCGTCCAGGGGGCGTCGGAAGTGGCACGGCCCCCGGCGGTCGTACACGCCTGCTGCGGGGACAGCCGCTCAGGGACCCCCGGCAGCACCACTTGTCCGTCACCGTCCTCCGCGAGAGCGAGCCGGACCGGCAGGGCGGTGAGAGCGGCGCAGAGCAGCACAACGGTCGTACGGCGGTGCATGCGGGGCGTTCCTCTGTTCGGTGAGGTCCAAGATGTACGGGGGATCCGGAAGGTCCGGGCAGGACTGCGCGGCGGCACGGCCGGGCGGCCCTCAGGAAGGCCGCGGCAGACCGGTCAGGTCCTCCGGCAGCAGCAGACGCAGATCCTCCAGGCTCGGCGCCGCGACCGCGCTCAGCCGCCCGGCCTGACGCGTCATCATCTCCTCCAGGGTCTGCCGCGCGAGACGTGCGTTGCCGAACGTGCGCCCCCTGGGCAGCCCGTCGAAGTGCGCGCGCAGCGCGGTGGCGGCGCCGGGCGCGCACTCGTAGCCGTTGTCGACGGCGTGCTGGCGCACGATCGTGACCAGCTCGTCGGAGGAGTAGTCGGGGAACTCGACGTGCCGGGGGAAACGGGACGCGAGACCCGGGTTGGAGCCCAGGAAGCGCGCCATCTCCTCGGTGTAGCCCGCCGCGATCACCACCACCTCGTCGCGGTGGTCCTCCATCAGCTTCAGGAGGGTGTCCACGGCCTCCTGGCCGAAGTCGGACGAACCGCCGCTCCCCGCGGGGGTGAGGGTGTACGCCTCGTCGATGAACAGCACACCGCCGAGCGCCCGCGTGAACACCTCCTTCGTGAGCTGCGCGGTGTGCCCGACCCACCGGCCCACCAGATCGGCCCGCGACACCTCGACCAGCTGGCCCCGCGGCAGCACACCGAGTGAGGCCAGCAGCTCTCCGTACAGCCGGGCCACCGTCGTCTTGCCGGTTCCGGGCGGGCCCGCGAAGACCAGGTGGTTGCTGATGCGAGGCGCGGGCAGCCCGGCCTCGGCACGGCGGCGCGCGGTGGCCAGCAGATTGACCATGTCGCCCACCTCCCGCTTGACCGCGGCGAGCCCCACCAGCGCGTCCAGCCGCAGCAGCGGGTCGTCGTCGGCCTCGGGGCCCGCGGCCGCGCTCACGCCGACATCCTTCGCGGTCAGTACCGCCAGATCGCGTTCGTTCACCTCGGCCATGACCGCCAGCCGGGACGCCTGCCGGTCCACCATCTCCTCGAACACCTTGCGCGCGGTGCGCCCGTTGCCGAACGACGCGTCGCGCGGAATGGCGTCGAAGTGGCCGTGCAGCGCGGTCCTGGCCGCCGGTTCGAGCTCGTAGCGGTGCCCCGCGCACATCCGCTCGACGATGGTGACCAGCTCGTCCGAGGTGTAGTCGGTGAACTCCACGGTGCGGGTGAACCGGGAAGCCAGACCGGGGTTGGAAGCGAGGAAACCGGTCATCTCCTCCGGGTAGCCGGCCGCTACGACCACCACGTCCTCCCGGTGGTCCTCCATCAGCTTCACCAACGTGTCGATGGCCTCCCGGCCGAAGTCCGCGCCCGAACCGCCCCCGTCGGACACCAGGGTGTACGCCTCGTCGACGAACAGCACTCCGCCCAGCGCCCTGTTGAACGTCTCGGTGGTCTTGATGGCGGTGCCGCCCACGATCTGGGCCACCAGGTCGGCCCGCGAGACCTCCACCAGGTGCCCGCTGCGCAGCACTCCGAGCGACGCGAGGATCGACCCGTACAGCCGGGCCACCGTCGTCTTACCGGTTCCGGGCGGGCCCGCGAACACCAGATGGCGGCTCATCGGCGGGGCGGGCATGCCGAGACTGGCGCGCCGCTGGGCCAGCCGGTTCAGGTTGATCAGCGTCAGGACCTGCTGCTTCACGTCGGCGAGACCGATCAGGGACTCCAGCTCGGCGACCGGGCCGGTGTCGTTGTCCGGTCCCGCGGCCGTCGGGACCGCGCCTCCCGGGAGCCGTCCGTCGCCCGCCGCCTCGGCACCCGCGGCGCTTCCCCAGGCGTCCGGCGCACCGTTGTCCGCACTGTTCAGGCCCTCGACGGCGAGCCGGTCGCCGGGCACCGCCTGCCGCAGTCCGCTGCCCCGGTTGTCCCGTACCGTGCAGCCGGTCAGCGACGCCGCGTCGGTACCCTCGACCCGTACGCCGTCGGCGCCGGAGCCGGACACCTCGCAGGACTTCAGGGCCGCCCGCGCGCCCGCCGCGACCAGCACTCCGTGCTCACCCGAGCCGGTGACCCGCACCCGCGCGGCGGACAGCTCGCCCTCCGGATCGATCCGGACGCCCGCACCGGACGCCCCCTCGACGGTGGTGTCGCGCAGGGTGACCGTGCCGAGCGCCCCGACCTGCACGCCCGACCCGGCCGCCGTCCGCAGCGTGCTGCCGCCGACGTACAGGCTGCCGTGCCCCGAGACGTGCACGGCCGAGCCGGCCGACGCCTCGACGACGCACTCCTCCAGCCGGCCCCGCCCGTCCTTGGCGACCTCCACCCCGTGCGACCCCGACCGGGTGACGGTCGCGCGGCGCAGCAGCGGGTTGGCGCCGGTACGTACGACGATGCCGGACCCGCCCGCGTCCCGTACCTCCAGGCGGTCGAACTCACCCGACGAGTCCTCGTCGAGCAGTACACCGACGGCCTCCGCGTCCGCCACGACGGTCCCGGTCAGTACCGGCGAGGAGAAACTGCTGACCCGGATCCCCGCGTCCCGCGCGGAGGTGAACACGCAGTCCGTGAACGTGCCCCGGCTGCGTTCGGTCACGAACAGCCCGTGGCCCGACGTCCGTTCCGTACGGCAGGCGGTCAGGGCGGGGGAGCTTCCGGCACCCAGTACGAAGCCGTGCCCGGTCGTGTCGCCGACCGTCACCTCCTCCAGCACCGTCTGGCCGGTCGAGCTGACGTACACCCCGACCACCGCCTGCCGGACCGAACCGCGCACCATGCGCACCGTGCTGTCCTCCTCGACGGCGACCCCGGGCTTGTCCGTCGCGGATATCTCGCAGTCCTCCAGGTGCAGGTGCGCCTGGCCGTTCGTCAGCACCCCGTTGCCGCGGGTGTCCCGCAGCCTGCCGCCGCGTACGGTGATCCGCCCGCGCTCGCCGGCCACCACCGCGGAGGTGCCGAGATGCTCGACGACACAGTCCTCGACGAAGCTCTCGTTCGCGGACGTCGAGACCACACCGGCGCCCGCCGGATTGCTGACCCGGCACTCGCGCAGGACGAGGGACCCGCTGCCCCGCGCGAACAGCGCAGCCCACGCCGAGCCGTGCACCTCGCACCGGTCCATCGCGATCTGTCCGCGCGGTGAGTCGACGACCGGCAGCTCGTCGTCGTGGCCGCGCAGCACCAGATCGCTCACCAGCACGGCGTCGCCGGTGAAGGTCAGCGCGGTGCCGCGCCGGGGCGCCAGCTCCACCGTCCCGGCCCCCTCGGACGCGGTCAGTGTGATCGCGGCGGAAACGGTGAGCGACTCCTGGTAGCGGCCGGGACCGATGCTGACCACGGCCCCGTTACGGGCCCGTGCGACGGCCTCCGCCACGGTGCGGAAATCGCCCGAACCGTCCACTGCGACGGTGAGCATCTGGCGTGACACGTATCTGACCTCCCGGCCCCCGGGGCCGGTGGGGCGACGGGGACACGCGGCATGTGATGGGGTGTACGGAAGTTGAGTGCCCATCATGCCTGTTGCCGCAGGTCGACCGCCATGGTGATCCCGGCCCCGCCCACCTTGCGGGGACCGACCCCGGGCGGAGAAGACGAAGACCGTGCCAGGACTTGACGCCCGGCCGGCTCCAGGTCGGCCGGGTGCCGGGGAGACCACAACCAGGCGTGGCCCGCCGAGACGAGCACGAGGGCCTGCGGCACGGCCCGGGCTCGGGCCGTGCCGCAGGGTCGCCCGGCCGTAGAGCTGCGTCTGCTGTCATTGCAGGAGGGGCCTAGGGGGCGAAGGGCGAAGGGCGAGGCGTCGAGGGGGGCGAGGGGGGCGAGGGGGCGGCGAATGCACCAGGACTGGGCCCGCCGCTGTTACCGCACGGGGCGCTGTCACTTGTGCGCGGGGCAGACCGGACGGAAAACTCAGCCGGCTTGGCCGTAAGAGGCTGTGACAGGAGGCGGGCGCTCAACCCCGCACCAGGGCTGCGGCGTTGACTGGCATACTGCCGTGGTGAACCCCACACCCGAGCACATGAACTCCAGAACAGCCGCCGCGTGGACGGTCGCGCTCACTGCTCTCGGCGGGTTTACCGGATTCGTCTGGGGAGGAGCGTTCCTCGCTGTGACCTGCGGCCTCTCTCTGGCAGGCGGAGGTGCTCTCGGGGCGGTTCTGTCCCACCGTCGAATGGTCGCCGGCGCTGCGGGAAGTCAGGCCCGGACGGCTGCCCTCGGGTACGCCGACGGGGCTGCGGACGCGATGGTGCTGGGGATACACGCATACAGGCACTCCGCCTTTCCGCTGTCCGGTCCCGGCGCTGTGGACCTCGCGGAACGCATGGCCCGCCGTGAGGAGGCATACCGGCTCACGGCCGCCGAGGGCCTTCCCCACCACGTCCGGGAGGCTGCGGCCGCCACGCTGGAAGCAATCGACGGCGGCTGTGAAAGTGCCGCCCTGTCCGCCGTCGAAAACCTGAGGGAAGCCATCCAGAAGCGACACTGTGACCTGTAGGTACACCCGGAACGGGCTCCTCCGAGTAACGGCCCGGCTGCTCTCCGCCGACGCTCCCGCCTCCCGCCACCGTCAATGCGGCGGGACCGTGGGGCAGTGTCCACGTCACGACCCGGTCGGGTCCCAGGACCGGGTGTGCGCCGGCAGGACACGGTTGGCCGTGGGCCCGCAGCGAGCTTCACCGTGGAGACTCGGCCTCATCCCGAACGGTCGCGGAGACGCGGCTTCATCCCGAACGACCCCGTTCACGACCACCGTTCACATTCGGCGTCGAGGCGTGGGTCGGTGCGCACCCACACTTCGCCGTCGGCGGCCTCGGCCGGGGCGTCGACCCGTTCGAGACCGAGGAATTCGATCAGCCTGAGCAGTACGGCTCGTTCGGCTCGGTCCTCGCCGACACCGTGCGAGCCGAAGAAGACGTAGTACTGGTCGCTCGGGTCCACGAAGCCCGAATCCGCCCAGATGCGGGCGACTTCCACGATTGCCGCGGCTTCGGTCGTGATCGCGGCGGCGCGAGTGGCACCGCGAGTCTCCGGTGAGGCGTCGACGTCGGCGAGGTCCGGGAACCACTGGCCGAAGTGGTCGAGGCCGGCGTATCCGTTCTCGAAGAACAGCATGGCGCTCGGCATGTAGCGATTGGCCCTGTCGACCTTGAGGTATTCGGACCTGCGTCGGTCCGCGAATTCGGTCCGGGCGAGCACACCTCGACCGGGCATGAGCACCAATCTCTGGCCCGCCCGTACGTCTTCGATGGTGTAGGTGTCGGAATCCCGCTCGCGGAAGAACGCGGAGAACGCTACGTACGCTTCCTGAGGGTCGCCCACGGAGACCTGCTGGTCGTCGCCGTCACCGACGACGAAGACGAACTGTTTCGGTCCGGGGTGGTAGGGGCGGGCCATGTGTGTCCTTCGTTCAAATGCGATTGCCCCCCAGCGTAAGGCGTGTTGCGAAAGTTCCGCCTGTCAGGCGACGCCTGGCACGTACGCTCGCCGCGTTGTCGGGTCGCCCCGATACCCCGCCCAGATCGAGATCGACTGCGACGGCCACCGCGGCGGCCTCAGGCCCGACGCGCCCGCGCTCGTCGAGATCGGCCGCATCCTGGACGACGCGGGCTGCCTCGACGGCGTACTGACGCACGCGGGCGAGTCGTACTTCGCCCGTACAGCGGAGGAACGGCGCCTGGCCGCGCAGAACGAACGCGACGTCGCCGTCGCCGCGGCGGAGCGGCTGCGCGCGGCCGGCCTGCCCGTGACCACCGTCAGCGTCGGCTCCACGCCCACCGCCCACGCGGCCGAGGACCTTGCCGGCGTCACCGAACTGCGCGCCGGCAACTACGTCTTCTTCGACCTCGTGATGGCCGGCATCGGCGTATGCCGCATCGAGGACATCGCCCTGTCGGTCGTCGTCACCGTCATCGGCCACCGCCCCGAGTACGGATGGGCCGTCACCGACGGCGGCTGGATGGCCATGTCCCGGGACCGCGGCACTGCCGTCCAGGCGCAGGACCAGGGCTACGGCCTGGTCGCCGACCTCGACGGCAACCTCATCCCGGACCTGGTCATGACGGCCGCCAGCCAGGAACACGGCACGCTCACCGCCCGCGACGGCGCCCGCCTGCCCGATCTGCCCGTCGGCACCCGCCTGCGCATCCTGCCCAACCACGCCTGCGCCACCGCCGCCCAGCACCACGGCTACCACGTCATCGACAGCACCCGCACGTCCGATACCGCACCGGCGATCCAGGGCGTCTGGAAGCGGATCACCGGCTGGTGACCCGCACGCGCACCTGCAGGGTGCGGGTCGGCGTAGGTCGGGGCGGGGCGGGGCGGGGCGGGGCAGGTCGGGGCGGCGCAGCTCGGTGGGTTCGGGTCGGTGATCGCGGCACCCTGCCGGCGAAGGCCTCGCGTCCGCCGCGAACCGGCCGATGGACCCGCCCCGAGGCGACAGCCCGCGCTCCCCGGTGGCACTGTGGCCGGGGTGGGCCGGGGTGGGGTTTACCGAAGGGAGAGCGATGGAGGGTTCGTCGGCCGAGGCCGGGGCGGAGCGTGCGGAGTCGCCCGGAGTTCGTACAGCGATCGCCCAGTCCGCTCCGGAGGTCTCCGTGGTCGCCCGCCTCGCGCATCTCCAGGGCGTGGTGGGGAACAGTGCCGTCGTACGCCTGCTGGGTGAGCAGGTCACTGTCGGGGGCGGGACCGTGGGGGCAGCCGATTCTGCCCCTTAGGCCATTGCTCCGGGACGGCTGCTTCGCCTACAACCGGTAGGCAAACACCTAGAGTTGGCAAGGAGGTCCGCCTGTGCGCTCCGTTGATCGGGACCACCGGAAGGCCGATGAACGGGCACCGGGTACGACGCGCCAGTCACGGCCGCCGGCAACCCTGAACAGTGCGTGGGTGCGCCATCTGCAGCGTGTGGCAGCGGGCGGTACGACCTTGTCGCACCCCGGAGCGGGCCCGCGGAGCGAGGCCGCCGCCGGCCAGATCATGGACGCCCCCGAGCCCGTTCGGCGGACGTCCGCCGAACCCGCACGCACACCTGACCGCGTGGACCACGGCCGCGCGCACACCGAACCGGCGCCGGTCCAGCGAGTGCCCAGGAGCACGGCGGCCGAGGAACCCGCCTCCCGGCAGGCCGAGCAGCCCCCCGGGGAAGCGGAAGTCATCGCCCGCCTGAGCGAGTCGATCGAACAGCACACGGTCCAGGAAAAGACGAAGTAGAACCTCTTCGTGCCGGGGACCTGGTGGCCCGAGCGTTGGATGGTCGAGGGGCCGGCCCGGCTCAGGAAGACCCTCGACCGGCGGGTGATGCGGGGTGAGCCGTTCAACAGCCAGGATCTGGCCGACATCAGGACCCTCTCCGAGGCCAATCCGCAGTGGCTCGACGAGGTGGGCATCGGCACCTACCAGCAGGCCGAGAGCTACACCGAGGGTCGCTTCAAGGACTGGCTCAGGCTTCCCGCGGGCAAGCGTGTGCTCACCGCCACCCTGGCCGTGCGCGCCAACCATCCCGCCTTGCGTGAAGCGGGCCAGGCCCCGCCGATCTCGCCCGACTACACACTCGGCCGGTTCATGCTCACCCGGGCCCCCGGTACCTCGCCGGAGGAGAAGAAGGTCCTGGAGCGGGAACGCGACCAGCAGATCCGGGAGACGGCCATCGACACCCTGCACCCGGCCGGAATCGCACCCGACCGCCTGCACCCGGACGGCATCGCCGGGACGGGCCCGGCCAAGGGCAAGGGTCAGAGCGCGGGTGCGTCCGATGTCGCGTCGCGAGATGCGCAGGCTCGCGAGATCCTCACCAGGGTGCTTCTCGTTCTGCAGAACGGACTGAAGCTGTACGACCCGAAGGCAAGCGCGCACGTGGCCGACTACGAGAAGGACGTCATCCGCGCACTCGCCCACGGTGGACGCGTCAACATCCGTATCCCTGCCTTGAGTTCGGCCGACAAGCCGGCCTACTCGCTGCCTCACTTCCTGGGTGTGACCCAGGACGACCGTACGAACACCCCTGCACCGGGCGTCAGTGAACGCGCGTTCGCCACCCACCGCACCGACATCGGCGTCAACAAGAAGGACAAGCCCGGCGCGTTCAAGGAGAAGGGCGGACTCGGGGCGTCGCTCACCAACGTCCTGTCCGTCGGCGCCGACCGTCCGGACATGTGGGGACAGAACATCTCCGGCGGCGGCCTCGGCTCCAAGGACTGGAACGGTGACGTGGTCCTGCCGAACGGCTCCCACGGCCACATGCTTCTCGTCCATCACCGGCCGACCGTGAAGAAGGACGGTTCGCTCCAGATCGGCATCGAGACTCTCGCGCCGCACGCCGCCAGCCCGGTGGGCTACCGGCATGACTTCCGTTCCACCGAGGCCACCGCCAACCCCGAGTCGGTCCTGCATGGCCACAAGGGCGACAAGGTCGGCTCGGGCGGGCTGAGCAAGAACGAACGTCTGGTCGAGCTGGGGGAGATGGGCGGCGGGGACTGGCGTGTCTTCCTCGACGGGATCAAGGGGGAGTGGGACGCCATGCTGGCCGCGACCGAGGACGGTTCCAAGGAGCGGCGAGCCCTCTACGAAGGGCTGGTCGGCCCACGGGCCCAGCCGAAATCCTGACCGCGGGACGCGCCGCCGCACCGAAGTCCGCCGTGAACGGGCAACCGGCAGCCGCCCGTTGACGTGAAAGGGAGAACGTTCGGTCTTGACATTCTGGCGCCGGGTGCCGATCATCGGAATGGAGACCGAACGTTCTCTCTCATCCTTGGTGGTGCCTCATGCCCTTCCGTCGCTTCGTCATCTCCCTGAGCCTCGCCCTGGCGGTCGTCGCCGGCTTAGCGGCTGCGCTGCCGGTCGTCGCCGGAACCGGCCGCGGCGTTCTTGTCGTTCTGTTCATGGGGGCCACCGGCGCCGCCGTGGGCGCCAAGGCCGCTCCCTCGAAGTCCGCTCCGGAACCGGCCGGTGAGCCCCTTCCGGTCCCCGGCCAGGAGTCCGTCGAGAAGACTGCCGATCAGAGCGAGGCGGATCACGGGACGTCGGCGCAGGAAGCGGCGGCCAGGGAGGCGGCTGCCAAGGAGGCTGCGGCGAAGAAGAGGAGTGTGCGGACCTACTCGGTGAGGGTCGGCGATTCCCTTTCGGGGATCGCCGTCGAGCAGAACGTCAGCGGTGGCTGGAGGGAACTCTATGCCGACAACCGTGAGGTCATCGGTGCCGACCCGTCGCTGATCCGTCCAGGTCTCAAGCTCGCCCTCGGCGGCGAGGGAGTCGGAACGGCAGTCCCGGAGCGGTCGTCCGCCCTGGCCTCTTCGAGGTCCGGTTCGTCCCCGAAGGCATCGTCCGCCGACAGGCCCGACGTGACGGAGAGGGCGAGGGTCGCCGTCCCCAAGTCGTCGTCCGTCGCGACCCGTTCGAGGCCCGAGTCGCCCTCGGAGGCCTCGTCCGCCGTCAAGCCCGCCGCGGCGCAGGGGGCCGGGAAGGCGACCGCGGAAGTCGGGACCGCCGGTACCGCCCACGGCTTCACCGCCCCGGTGTCGGGTGTCTCGCTCGGTACCGGCTACGAGGCGGGGGGCAGTCTGTGGTCCAGCGGCCACCACACCGGCGTCGATTTCCTCGCCGCGACCGGCACCCCGGTGAAGGCTGTCGGCGCGGGCACCGTCGTCTCGGCCGGCTGGGGCGGCGCGTACGGCAACCAAATCATCATCCAGCTCGCCGACGGCCACTACGCCCAGTACGCCCACCTGTCCTCGCTCCTGGTCTCCGGCGGCCAGGCGGTGACGCTGGGGCAGCAAGTCGGTCTCTCCGGCGCGACGGGCAACGTCACCGGCCCGCATCTGCACTTCGAGATCCGCACCACGCCCGACTACGGTTCGGACATCGATCCGGTCGCCTATCTGCGTTCCAAGGGTGTCTCCGTCGGCTGACGCGCGTCCCGCTGCGAGAAGCACCTGCCCGTCATGCGACAGAAGGCCGGAACCCCGTCACGGTTCCGGCCTTCGGTGTGTTCCGGCCAGACCACGTCCCAGGACCGGGAGGGGCGGGGAAGGGGCGGCCGGCGCTGCCCCTTCCCCGCCGGGCGTGCCAGGAATGCACTGGTGGTCAGAGGTAGCCCTCGCGCAGGGCGTACGCGACCGCGTGCGCCCGGTTGCGCAGATGCAGCCGGGTGGTCATTCCGTGGATCACGCTCTTCACCGTGCGTTCGGAGTAGGAAAGCTTGCCGGCGATCTCGCCGGTGTCGAGTCCGTCGGCCACCAGGCGCAGTACATCCACCTCGCGGGAGGCCAGTCCCGAGGCCGGGCCTCCGGTGCGGCCGGCGGCGTCGCGGTGCATCGCGCGCACCTGGCTGATCAGCCGGCCCAGCAAGTCGGCCGGCAACTCCCCGTCGCCGCGGGCGGCTGCCAGTACGGCCTGCACCAGGCGCGGCGCGGTGGCCTCGTGCCGCCATACGATCGCGCCGACTCCGCACTCGATGACCTCCAGCAGCTCGCCCTCGCGGAGGGCGCTCACCACCAGCACCGCTCGTGCCCCTTCACCGCGCACCAGGTGGCGCAGCCGGCTCAGTGTGCTCTCGTCCAGGACGTCGTCGACGAGCAGTGCCACCGTGCCGGGGCCGGAGGCGTTCTCCTCCCGGAGTTCGATCTCCGGGTGCCGCCGCAACTGGCTGATCGCACCCTCGTACAGGATCGGGTCGAGAGCGTGTACCGCCACTGGTATCCGCTCCGGCGTGCCGGTCAAGCCGGTGCGTGCGGTCCGTGATGACCTGAACATGTCTCCCCTCGATGTGCTGCGGTACGCCACGTACGTTCAAGATCCGGTTGGTTACGTTCAAGATCCGGTCGGTGCGGGTGGCGGCCGGTGGCCGCGAACGCGCCCAACAGGGCTCATGCGTATGGAATGTTCATACGGAAGGAACGTTCGCTCCCGTGAAGGTAGCCGCGACGGATCCCACTCGTCAATACCGAACGTTCTATCCCTGTTGGTTCGGCCGGAAGGGGGCCTCGGGCCGTCACGCGGGTGCGGGCCGGTGGGGGAGGGTGGGCCGCAGCTGTCAGGCCGTCGGTTGCTCGCCGTGACCTGTGCCCGCACACGATGCCCCGCTCAAGGGTGCTGGTGGGCGCGCGGGCGGTCGTGGAGTCGAAGCCGCATCAGCCGGTCGATGTCGCGGGGGACATCAGCCCGCCCGGCGCCGATGTCGGTGCGTTGTGGGCCCGGCGGTAGGCCACCGGGGAGAGGCCCACGTAGGTGTAGAAGTGTTTGCGCAGTGCCACCGGGTCGCCGAAGCCGCAGGCGGCGGCGATGCGCGCGACGGTCAGGTCGGTGGACTCCAGAAGCCGGCGGGCATGCGTCAGCCGGTGCTGGGCCAGCCACTTGAGTGGGCTGATGCCCGTCTCGCCACGGAACCGGCGCGTGAAAGTACGGACACTCATGTGCGCATGCCGTGCCATGTCCTCCAGCGTGATCGGTTCAGCCAGCCGTTCCAGTGCCCATTGCCGGGTTGCCGAAGTGGAACGGTCGGTGTCCTGGGGAACCACGTGCTCGATGAACTGGGCCTGCCCACCCTCGCGCCACGGTGCTGTCACGCACCGGCGTGCGGCCGCCGCCGCGACCGTCGTGCCATGGTCCCGGCGAACCAGGTGGAGGCACGTGTCGATGCCGGCCGCACCGCCGGCGGACGTCAGGACGCGGCCGTTGTCGACGAACAGCACGTTCGGATCCACCTCGACGTCGGGAAACCGGCGCGCGAACGCGTCGCACAGTGCCCAGTGGGTGGTGGCCCGCCGGCCGTCGAGCAGGCCGGCCGCCGCGAGCAGAAAGGCCGAGGTGCACAGGCTCACGATGCGGGTCTGCGGGCGTATCCGATCCAGGAGGGCGGCGAGTTCGCCCGGCAGCGTCCCCGTCGCGAGCAGGTCTTCGCTGGGCTCCAGGGTGGCGATCACCACCGTGTCCGCGGTCCGCAGCAGATCCTCGTCGTGGTCGACGAGGATCTGGAAGTCCTCGTGCGTACGGACCGGCCGGCCTCCGATCGAGAAGGTCTTCACCGAGTAGAGGCGGTCCCCCTCCGCGGTGCACGCCTCGTTGAACACCCGGGCCGGGATGCCCAGATCCAGGGGCAGCACGCCGTCGAGGGCGAGAACGGCAACATGATGTGGCATGGCCGGAATGGTACGACAGGTGTCCCTCAGGCCACTCACCGGCCGCTGTACGCACAGGACAGAGTGGCTCTCGCCGGGGTCGGACCGGCAAGAGAACCCACGGAACAGACCTGAGCGAGGAAGCACATGAGCGAGAACACCATGCGTGCCGTCACCATGAAGGAATTCGGCGGACCCGAGGTCCTGACGGTCGAGCGGGTCGCCAGGCCCGAGCCGCTGCCGACCGAGGTGCTGGTGCGGGTGCACGCCGCCGGGATCAACCCGGTGGACTGGAAGACCCGCGCGGGCCAGGGCATGGCCGGCCTGCAGACAATGCCGCTGATCCTGGGCTGGGACCTCTCCGGCGTCGTGGAAGAAGTCGGCTTCGGCGTCACCACCCTCGCGCCGGGCGACGAGGTCTACGCCATGCCGTGGTTCCCGCGACCGGCCGGTGCCTACGCCGAGTACGTCACGGCACCCTCCCGCCACTTCGCCCGCAAGCCGGCCTCGATCGGACACGCCGAGGCCGCGGCCCTGCCTCTCGCGGCGCTCACCGCATGGCAGGCCCTCGTCGACACCGCCGACGTGAAGGCCGGGCAGCGCGTACTCGTGCACGCGGCGGCCGGCGGCGTCGGGCACCTGGCGGTGCAGTTCGCCAAGCACCTCGGCGCCGAGGTCGTGGCCACGGCCAGCGAACCCAGGCACGCCTGGCTCAAGGAACTGGGCGCGGACCAGACGATCGACTACACCCGGCAGCGGTTCGAGGACGTCACCGGCGACATCGATGTCGTCGTCGACCTGATCGGCTCCCACGACGACAGTGACGCCCGGTCCGTGTCGGTGACCCGTCCCGGCGGCCTCGTCGTATCGATTCCCAGCGGTGTCTCCGAGCGTCTGTCCACCGTGGCCGGACGAGCCGGGGTGCGCACCAGCCCGTTCCTGGTGGAGCCGGACTCCGCCGCCCTCACCACGATCGCCGGGCTGGTCGACTCCGGCGCGGTCCGTGTCGAGGTGGAGCGCGCCTTCGCACTGGAAGAGGCCGCCCAGGCCCACCACCTGGGTGAGGCCAACCGCACCCGCGGCAAGCTCGTCCTCGCCGTCACCGACTGACTCTCCCACCTGCCCCCTGACTCTCCCCCCTGCCCCGGAGCACGCCATGCACGACGAAATCCACCGTTGCCCGATCGGGCCCGGACACAGCGAGGAATCATGAGTACCGATACGCAGGCCAAGGCAGCTCTCACCCCGGCGGTGCACCTCGCTGCTGCCCGCGAACTCATCTCCGAGGTGCACCTCGCCGCCGCCCGCATCGGCTTCACGGCAGCCGTCGCCGTCACCGACCAGGGCGGACATCTGAAGGCATTCGACCGCGCCGACGACGCGCCCTTCCTCACCGCCGAGATCGCCGTCGACAAGGCATGGACCGCGGCGTCGTTCCACACCCCCACCCACGTGTGGAACGACCTCGTGGCCAGCCCGCGAACCGCGCCACTGGCCGGTCACCCGCGTGTGATGGCGGTGGGCGGCGGCTACCCGATCATCGACGACGGCCGATGCGTCGGGGGCCTCGGAATCTCCGGCGGCACCGCCGAGCAGGATCAGCAGGCCGCGGAGGAGGCCCTGGCCGCCCTCGGGTTCGAACTGCCCACGCGCTGACCGCGGCCTCACCGCGTCCCGTCCGCCCATGCCGTCGTTCAGGGCGAACGGGCGAACGGGCGAACGGGCGAACGGGCGAACGGGCGGGCGGACGGCGGCCGGTGAGCTCGACGGTGCCGGTCCTGGTCCGTGCGACAACGCGCCACGAGCCGATGACTCGCCCCGCGCCCTCCGGTCCGTGGCCGGGAACGGAACGGACGCGGGACCCGCGTGCCCCGTCGGCGAGAAGGGGCGAGAAGGAGTGGATCAGGCGTAGTCGGGGATGTTGCGGGCCGCCCAGCCCGCGAGGGCGTGGGCACACTCCGCGACGGATTCCCGCCAGGACTTGGCGGCTCCCTCGCCCGCGTCGTCGCTGACGTGCTTGACGATGTGCAGAGACACACCGGCCAGGTGTGCTGCCGTCGCCAGGGCGTAGCCCTCCATGTCGACCAGGGACGCGTGCGCCGCCAGGCGGGCGCGGGCGGCCTCGTCATTTATGAAGGAGTCCCCGGTGGCCAGGGTGGGGCCGTTCGGGTCGCCCACTGTCAGGGGGGCGCCGCAGGTCTCCCCGGTCAGGGAGAGCAAGGTGTCGCTGTCCAGGTCGTGCTGCATGACCGTGCCGATGACGTGGGTACCGGTCCAGCCCGGGCGCAGGGCTCCCGCGGTGCCGAGGTTGACGACGTGCGACGGTCTCGGGCCGCGGCCGAGTATCGCGGCGAGCGCGCTCGCGGCGTTGACCTTGCCCATTCCGGTCAGCAGGACGGGCAGTGAGGTGTCGAGGTACTGGGCCTCTTCCTTGACCGCCAGAACGAGCAAGGGACGGGTACTGGTGATCTCTCCCGTGAGTTGCATGGGATCAGGGTATGAGCCGGCTCCCG
Source organism: Streptomyces sp. NPDC001493 (assembly GCF_053597235.1). Lineage (NCBI taxonomy): Bacteria > Bacillati > Actinomycetota > Actinomycetes > Kitasatosporales > Streptomycetaceae > Streptomyces > Streptomyces sp. NPDC001493. The sequence goes on along the minus strand of NZ_JBSFHV010000022.1, from coordinate 13,109 downwards.
GTGCACGCTTCCCGGGGGCGGGCATCGTCATGGCGAGCACCCCCCCCGGGCGCCGCTGGGCCTGGGCCGTGTCCGACCATTCCCGTCGGGCGGTCGACGCGCATGGTCGGACACGGCGGCACATCAGCTGCCCTCCGCGGACCGTGCGGTGCGGAACCAGGAGAAGATCTGCCGCCGGCCCGGGTAGTCCCAGTTACGGAAGGTGCCCCGGCAGGCCACCTGGTCCACCGCGAACGAACCGCCGCGCAGCACCTTGTGGCCGGGCCGGAAGAACACCTCCGAGTAAGACCGACCGGCAATAGGCGCCCGGGAGGCGACGGGGGCGGGCCACGGTGCATGGACCTGCCATTTCGCCTGCTTGAACCCTCCAGGATGGCGGTGCAGGGTGGCTCTATGACATGGGCAGCACCACCGGTCGAGCGCGCCAAGAAGCTTGGCGACCTGGGTACCGTAACTGAGCGTCAGATGTTGGAGGGTTGGCTGAACTGGCACCGGGAAACGTTGCTGGCCAAGTGTGCCGGGCTTGAGCCGAACCAACTGGCGCGGACGACAGTAGAGCCGTCGAACCTCACCCTCCTCGGCTTGGTCCGGCACATGGCGGAGGTAGAGCGATGGTGGTTCCGGCGAAGCTTCGCAGGCGAGGCCATCGGCGATGTCTTCACCGGCCCGTCAGATGGCAACGAAGGACTTGACGGAGTTCACGCAGCCGATGCGGAGGAAGACTTCGGATTGTTCCAGACCGAGGTAAAAGCGTGCGACGCGGCGGCGGCCGGGCACAACCTCGACGAGACCTTCATGTCCTCTCGCGGAGTTTCCCTCAGCCTGCGCTGGGTCTACGTGTTGATGATCCAGGAGTACGCCCGCCACAACGGCCACGCCGACCTCCTGCGGGAGCGGACCGACGGGGCAACGGGTGACTGAGCTTCTTCCCCGGACCGGTCCGACAGCAGGTGCCCGCGAGACGAGATGACCATAAGAACGGGCACGGGCCCTACCTGATCATGGATTCACCAAGGCCCCGTGCGGTGGTCAGAGTGCGGGCCGGTCCCCGGAAGCAGGGCCTGAAACGCTCGGTCGCCACTGATGCCCGCGGCGTCCCGCTCGGCTTGGTCGCGGCGGGAGCCCACCGCCATGACTCGCCCCTACTCGAACCGACTCTCCACGCAGCCATGGACCAGGTCGGGCCGCTGCCGGACGACGTGAACGTCAATCTCGACCGGGGCTATGACAGCAACACGTCCCGCGCTCTGCTCCGGGAGTTGGGTTTCACTGGTGAGATCGCCCGTAAGGGCTTGCCCGCCCCGATCCAGGCCGGCAAGCGGTGGGTCGTGGAACGAGCGCACTCGTGGATGAACAGCTACGGCAAGCTACGACGCTGCACCGAGAAGAGCAGCACCGTCGTCGAGTTCTACCTCCACGAGTTCTACCTCCACCTGGCCGCAGCACTCGTCACTCTCCGCATGCTGATCCGCCACGCCACCATTCGCTGCCGCTGGGATCAACGTCCCACCACACGCCGCCTCAAGTGATCCATTTGCCGGTCGGTCTGAAGCGCGTTGTACGGGAAGGCCCCAAAGCCCGGATACGGCAGGAAGTCGCTCGCTGTCCACTCCCACACGTCACCGGTCAACTGACGTACACCCAGTGGGGATTCACCGGCGGCGCAGCTGCCTGCCGGGGCCGGGCGCAGATGTCGCCGGCCGAGGTCGGCGGGCTCGGGCCGCGGGTCGGCGTCGCCCCACGGGAAGCGCGTGAAGCGGTCCGAGAGAGGTAGAACGTTCGGTATTGACAGGTGCAGCCGGAGTCGCCATGCTGAGTTGAGGCAGAACGTTCGGTCTTGATGGATTCCGACGGATCGTCCTCCCCGCCCTCATGAGGAGGAGGGGGACCGGCCGCGTATCCGCCGGACCGCGTCCTTCTTCCCGTCACAGCCCCGACTCGTCACAGCCCCGAAAGGATCATCGTGACCACCGTTGACTCGCCCACCGCCGCCGGCGGCATCGCACCGGCACTGCGCCAGCTGTACTTCGTGCGGTTCGGATTCGCCGTCATCTGGGCGGCCCTGCTGTTCACCACCAAGTCCGACCTCGGACCGCTCGGTATCACCCTCGTCGTCATCTACCCCCTGTTCGACGTCGCCGCGGCGATCGTCGACGCTCGCTCGGCCCGAGACACGGGATCGGTTCGCGCTCTGCAGGTGAACATGGCGATCAGCCTGATCACCGCCGTCGGCCTGGCCGTCGCCAGTGCCTCCGGTGTACCGGCCGTCCTGCGTGTCTGGGGCGCCTGGGCGATCGTCTCCGGGATCGTGCAGCTGATCGTGGGCGTCGTCCGCCGCCGGCTGGGTGGCCAGTGGCCGATGATCCTCAGCGGCGGGATCTCCGTGCTCGCCGGCGGATCGTTCATCATGGGAGCGTCCGCGTCGGACCCGAAGCTGAGCAACGTGGCCGGCTACGCGGTGCTCGGCGGAATCTTCTTCCTCGTCTCGGCGCTGCGCCTCGGCCGCACCACCAAGGTCGGCTGACATGGGCACCGTTACGTACGACGTCGTCGTCATAGGCGCGGGACCGGTCGGGGAGAACGTCGTCGACCGAGTGGTGCAGGGCGGCCTGACCGCGGCCATCGTCGAGCGGGACCTGGTCGGAGGCGAGTGCTCGTACTGGGCCTGCATGCCGACCAAGGCACTGCTGCGCAGCGGGGCGGCGCTTCGAGCGGCCCGGCGCGTACCGGGCGCGCGTGAGGCGGTGACGGGCGATCTGGATGCGGCGGCCGTACTCCGCCGTCGCGATTCCTTCGCCTCGGACTGGAAGGACGACGGCCAGGCATCCTGGCTCGACCAGGTGGGCGTTCCGCTGTACCGCGGCCACGGCCGGATCCGCTCCGCCCGGAACGTCGAGGTGACCGGCAAGGACGGCTCCACCACCCTGCTGACCGCGCGTCACGCGGTCGTCGTCGCGACCGGAAGCGGCGCACTCGTACCCGACGTGGAAGGCCTGCGCCGGGCCGCACCCTGGACCAGCCGGGAAGCGGTCGCGGCGAGCGCGGTTCCGCGGCGGCTCGCCGTCATCGGCGGTGGGGTGGTGGCATCGGAGATGGCCACCGCCTTCGCCGGGCTGGGCGCCTCGGTGACGATGCTTGCGCGTGACGGAGTGCTTCCGTCGGCGGAGCCGTTCGCCGGCGAGCGAGTCGTGGAGGTGTTGCGGGAGGCCGGCGTGGCGGTGCGCCTCGGCGCCGAGGCCGGATCCGTGAAGCGTGCAGACGACGGAACGGTCTCCATCACCCTCACCGACGGTGAGCAGCTCGAAGCCGACGAACTGCTCGTCGCGATCGGCCGCACACCGAACACCGAGGACGTCGGAGTGGAGACCGTCGGCCTGACGCCCGGTACCTGGCTCACGGTCGACGACACCCTGCGGGTCGTCGGCGAGGACGGCGCGCCGATCGGTGGCGGGTGGCTCTATGCCGCCGGAGACGTCAACCGGCGTGTGCTGCTCACTCATCAGGGCAAGTACCAGGCGCGTGCCGTGGGCGATGTCATCGTGGCCCGGGCGAAGGGCGAGACGATCGACGACGGCCCGTGGGGCCGGCACGCGGCGACGGCCGACGAGCGCGCGGTGCCGCAGGTGGTCTTCACCGAACCGGAGATCGCGTCCGTGGGGCTGACCGCAGCCGCCGCCGAGGCCGCCGGCGTGCGGATCCGGGTCGTCGACTACGACTTGGCCGCCATCGCGGGGTCCTCCCTGCAGGCCGAGGGATACCGGGGCCACGCCCGGATGGTCGTCGACGAGGACCGGAAGGTGATCGTCGGCTTTACCCTCGTCGGCCCGGACGTCGCGGAACTGCTGCACGCGGCCACGATCGCGGTGGCCGGGGAGGTGCCGCTGGACCGGCTGTGGCACGCGGTTCCGGCTTTCCCCACCGTCAGCGAGGTGTGGCTGCGGCTGCTGGAAGCGTACGGTCGCTGAACCTCTCGGCCGGTGCCCCGTCCCGTTCCGTCAGGTCCGGTCGCGGCCGGGACACTGCCTCCCTCGCGAGGGGCCGGCAGTGCTGCTTCCCCGCGAGGCAGCAACGACGGTCCTTGAACCCGGAGGGATTGCTGTCCCCCGCGACGCACTGATCAGTCGTCATCCACCGCCTGCCAACGACGAAGGTGCACCATCCCTGATCTTCGAAGGGAATCCCGGCTTTCGGGCCGGGAGGGAATTCGATCCTGAGGAAACGTCCTTGAGCCCGTTGACGAGTTCGGACGTGTTCCAAGTGGTGAGCAGAGCACGCAAGACGCTCGGCCGGGATGTTCCGGCCGAGCGTCTTGCGTGGGCGGACGTTGTGTTCCTGGGCCTCCAGCCGCGGCAGGACCCTGAAGCAGTCTCCGACCGACAAGTCCTCACTGTGATCATCAGGATGGCTGCGAAACGGCTCCGGACAGGTCGAGGTCCGTTCATGGCTGGGACCGGGCGACCGGGACGGCTCTGGTCGTCGATCCCCAACGTGGCGCCCTGCGTGCGGGCTCAACTCGTGCGCAGCCGGTCCATGGCCGCCCGGCTGTCGTCGTTGGCGGGGCGGACGATCAGGAGCCGCTGGTCCGGGTCCTGAAGCGGCATGAGCACCTCGAAGTCGACGGTGATCTCTCCGGCATCGGGATGCCGTATCACCTTGTACCCGCGACCGTTGATCTTGACATCGCGCTGATCCCACAGGCGTGCGAACTGGTCGTTGTGAGTGAGGCATTGGGCGATGAGTTCGTTCAGGACATGGTCATCCGGATGCGCGGCCCACGCGGCGCGCAGGTGGGCGACTCCCTCCCGTACGACGCGTTCGCGGTCGACGTAGAACTCGCGCATCCCCGGATGGATCAGACACAGCCACATGGCATTGCGCTGCTGGGGCGGCAAGGTGTCGAAATCGACGAGCAGCCCCGCCATTTCGGGATTCCAGGCCAGGATGTCGTACCGGTGGTTCATCAGCATGGCCGGCAGTGGGGACAGGTCGGCGACCAGCCGGGCCAGCGACGGTGCCGCGGTGGTGGGGGGCTTGGCGGTGGCGCGGGGGCGCTGCTGGGTGAGGTCGTAGAGGTACGTGCGTTCGTCGGGAGCCAGCCGCAGGGCGCGGGCCAGGGATTCGACCACCTCGGCCGAGGGCCTCAACGGGCGGGCCTGTTCCAGCCGCACGAGGTAGTCGATGCTGATCCCGGCCAGTTCGGCGACCTCTTCGCGGCGCAGTCCCGGGGTGCGCCTGGCCTGCCGGCGCGCAGGCAGGCCCACGTCGTGCGGGTCGAGGCGCTCACGTCGGGTGCGCAGGAAAGCGGCCAGTTCACGGGTCGGATTCACGGTGGGGGTCGTCACCCCCGGCTCAACAGGCTGGGTAGGAGTGGTGTTCCCAGGAACAGGCTTCCGTTCCCCCCGGTCGCCCGCGGTCGCAGGCTGGTGACTCACGCCGGATCACGAGCACTGGAGAACACGATGACGCTGACCCTCGACACCTACCGGCTGCTGGGCCGCTCAGGGCTGCGGGTCTCACCTCTGGCCCTGGGCACCGCGACCTTCGGCACCGAGTGGGGCTGGGGCGCCGAGCGAGAGGAGGCACGCAAGCTGTTCGACCGCTACACCGAGCTCGGCGGCAACTTCTTCGACACCGCCAGCACCTACACCAACGGCAGCTCCGAGCGACTGCTGGGCGAGTTCGCCCGCGACAGGCGCGAGGCGCTGGTGCTGGCGACGAAGTACTCGACACTGCGCCGGCCCGGTGACCCCAATTCCGGGGGTACGCACCGCAAGAGCATGATGGCGTCGGTGGAGGCCAGTCTGAGGCAGCTGGGCACCGACTACATCGATCTGCTCTACCTGAACGTCTGGGACTTCAGGACTCCGGTGGAGGAGATCCTGCGCGGTCTGGACGACCTGGTGAGGCAGGGCAAGGTTCTGTACGTGGCGATCTCCAGCGCCCCGGCCTGGCAGGTGTCGCGCATGCAGGCGATCGCCGACCTGCGTGGCTGGTCGCCGCTGGTCGCGCTGGAGATCGAGTACAGCCTGATCGAGCGTACCGGGGAGCGTGACCTGATCCCCATGGCACGCGAGATGGGACTGGGCGTGGTGTCCTTCTCCCCGCTGGGCGGCGGGCTGCTCACCGGTAAGTACACCCGGGAAGACCGGAATTCGGTTGGCCCCGTCGCCGGCGAGACCGCCGGCGACCGCAAGAGCCTCAACACCGCCCTGGGATGGGTCACCGACCGCAACCTCGCCATTGCCGACGTGGTGAAGGAGGTCGCAGCGGAGCAGGGTCGCACACCCGCGCAGGTCGCACTGGCCTGGACCCTCCACTCCTCGGACGTGACGGCGCCCATCATCGGAGCCCGTACCGTCGCACAGCTCGAGGACAACCTGGGCGCACTGCAGCTCGACCTCACCCCCGCCCAACTGGCCCGCCTCGAAGAGGTCAGTGCCATCGACCTCGGCAATCCGCACGGCCTGCTCGCAAGCGACCACATCCGCACGGTCGTCACGGGCGGCATGAAGATCGAAACGCGCGGCTGATCACTCGATGAACAGCCGTATTCGGATACATCACCACGCTGTCGGCGCGGGAACGGAGCAAGCTCGGCATGGGTAGGTACAGCGACAAGAATGTGGTGATCACGGGTGGCAGCAGCGGTATGGGGTTCGCCCTGGCGGAGCTGCTGGTCCGAGGCGGAGCCCGGGTGGTCATCACCGGCCGTTCTCGGGCCACGCTCGACGCGGCGCGCGAGCGGCTCGGCGGGAACGCCGTGGCCGTCCAGGGCGACGTGGGCTCACTCTCCGATCTGGACACGCTCGCCGGCCGTGTGAAGAGCGAGCTCGGCTCGATCGAGGCTCTGTTCGTCAACGCCGGCATCTCACCCCTGACGCCCTTCGAGTCCACGACCGAGGCGATGTACGACGAACTCTTCGCCATCAACGTCAAGGGCGCCTTCTTCACCGTGCAGAAGCTCGCCCCGCTGCTGAGCGCGAACGCCGGCGTCGTCCTCACCACCTCGATCGCGAACGTCATCGGACTGGCGGACACCAGCGTCTACGCGGCCGGCAAGGCGGCGCTGCGCTCGATGGCCCGCACCTTCTCCCGCGAGCTGCTTCCACGAGGAGTCCGAGTCAACGCGATCAGCCCCGGACCCATCGAGTCCGGAGTGCTGGAAACGATGATGTCCGAGGAGGCGGCCGACCGGTTCAGGGCGGAGCGGACCGCGAGCAATCCCATGGGGCGGTACGGCACCGTCGCGGAGTTCGCCGGGGCAGCCGCGTTTCTCGCCTTCGACGCCACGTACACCACCGGCATCGAACTGGCCGTGGACGGCGGTGAAACCCAACTCTGAGCCCGCTTGGACATCCCGCATCCAGGCCGTGTCCGGCCACGCGCGTCGGATCGGCGGGCGGTGTCCGGTGCGGTGCTCGGGGCGAGTCGGAGGGACCGTGGTTCCGGGCGGTCGGCGCGAGGGCGCCGACCGCCCGAGTTCCGGTCACGGGTCCCAGGCCGTCCTCCGGGGGACGGCCTCCAGAGGCACCACCACGGCGTCGCGAGGCGGTCGGCCCCGCCGGCGCACGCAATGATCTTGGCCGAACCAGTGCTGTGACCGGGAGGTGCGCCGGGTTGGGGTCTTCCTCTGGTGGTGACGATCTCGGAGTATCGAAGAATGGGGATTCGGGGGGATCTGGTCGAGGCGTTCCGGGCGGAGGTGGGCGTCGAGTTCGCCTTCCTGGTCGAGGAGGCCGGCTTTTCGGGCCCGGAGCAGACTGACTATGGGCTTCTCTTCCACAGCGTCGGCCTGGACGTGGAGGTCTGGTTTCCCGACGGGCACGAGCCCGAGGTGGCGACGCTGGTCGCCCCGGTCGCATCGGACGGTGTGAGGGCCAGGGGAGTATGGCTGGACGAGTTGTATGTCGCGAGCGGATGCGGTCCCGCTCAAGACGTTCCCGTTTCGGCCCAGACCCGGCGAGCCATGCTCAAGCGAGTCCGTCAGCATGCGGCCGCGCTGCGCCGGCTCATGCCCCAGTTGCTCACCGCTGAGGGTTCACAGCTCATCGCCCGCTGTGGCCAGGGCTGAGCCGTGGCGGCCAGATCCTCATGCGGCTGTGGCTGCGGGCCGCCCTCCCCAGCGGATGCCTTTCTCGCTGCGGATGCGTGCGCGCTCCTTTTCCTGGTCGGACGGACAGCAGCACCATCCGGGCTCGCCGCCAGGTCACCACCGACCCGGTAGCGCGGCGGATGATCCGCGACAGCCGTCGCCCCTCCGCATCGCCAATTTCCCGCACGCGCGCACGTCCGCGCACATGATCATCCTGTCGGCGTGCCCCGGGCCGGGCGGCGCAGCGCGACGCAGGGCTCCTACGATCGTAGTCATGGCACGCTTCGAGGATGTGCAGGCCGCCTTCTGGAAGCCTCGCAGCAGTTACGCAGTGCACCAGCCGCTGACCGATGAGGCCGTGTGCAAAGCCGAGCGACTGCTCGGTGTCACTCTCCCTGTTTCGCTCCTTGACCTGCTGCGCGGTCAGAACGGGGGCGAGTCCGCAGCCGACCGGGACGCCTTCCCGACGGACCACCCGAATTCCTGGAGTACCGATCACATCCCGTTCGACCACTTGATGGGCATCGGCGAAGACGAACGCACAGTCTCTCTGCTGGACAGTCCGTACCTGATCAAGGAATGGGGACTGCCCGGGCCTGCCGTGCTTCTCTCAGGCGACGGGCACTACTGGATCGCACTCGACTACCGGGCATCCGGCCGGCACGGGGAACCATCGGTGACGTGGTTCGACGTCGACTGCAATGAAGAGCTGGCCCTTGCCAGGGACTTCCGATCCTTCGTCGAAGGTCTCACCTCCACCAGTGACTTCGACAGCGAAGACGTACCCGACTGACGTCTGACCGTGGAAGGCATTGCCCATCGGTGACACAGCACCGATCGAGGCGTCACATCAAGGCGGACGTTGCCTGATGAGGGACAGCCTTCAGCCATCCAGCTCGGAGAACCGTCCACGCGGTCGCCCCGGTCACGGAGACGGTGCACGCGGGGAATCGGACGGCGGTGCCGGTTCATCGGACGCTGCGCCGCGGACCTGGTCCGGGAGGGGTTCGGTCGACCAGGTGGCCAGCAGCCTCAGGGCGGTTTCGGAGGAGGAACCCGGCTCGGTGCTGTAGATGAACAGGGTCTGGTCGCTGTCGCCGGGCAGGGCGAGGGCTTGGTAGGTGACCGTGAGGTCACCGACCACGGGATGGTGGTAGCTCTTGGTCCCCTCGGTTCGCTCATGCACCCTGCGCTCGGCCCAGTAGGAGCTGAAGTGCTCACTGCGGACCGCGAGTTCGCCCACCAGTTCGCCCAGCTTCGGGTCCTCGGGATGGCGCCCGGCGTCCATGCGGAGCATGGCGGCGGTGTCTGCGGCGACAGCCTCCCAGTCCGCGTACAGGTCGCGGGCGGCCGGGTCGAGGAAGAGGAACCGGCTCTGGTTGCGCTCGTTCGCGGGCATGGCGTCGAAGTCGGCGATCAATGCGCGGGAGAGCGAGTTGGAGGCCACCACATCGGTGCGCCTGCCGAGGACGAACGCGGGACAGTAGGCGGCATCCAGTGTGGTCAGCAGCTGGTGGACGGCCGGGCTGACCCGCTCGGCCGAGGAGGGCGTCGACCTCCGGGGCTGGGCAGGGCGCCGATTCGCCAGATCAAACAAATGCGCGTGTTCGGTGTGGTCCAGTCGCAGTGCGGTCGCCAGGGACTCGAGGATCTGCGGCGAAGCGGTACGGCTGCGCCCCTGTTCCAGACGCGTGTAGTAGTCGACGCTGACGCCTGCCAGCTGGGCGAGTTCCTCACGGCGCAGGCCCGGGACGCGACGGCGGGCGGTCCGAGGCATTCCCACGGCCGCGGGATCGAGCCGCGCCCGGCACGAGCGAAGAAACTCTCCCAGTTCCACGATCTGATCCATACCGTCATTGTCCGTGATGTCCACGGGCATCGGGAGGCGCAAGGGTGGCCCTGGTTCACCCTGGAAACGAGGGACCGGTCTCGCGCCCGCGCGCAGACCCGTTCTCCGGTTCCTTCACCCGCGGCATCGCCCCGCACCCACGGCAGGTCCCTGCCGCGGTGCCGTACACGCCCCCAGGCCGCCGGCCCGGTTGCCGGCGATACCGCTGCCCGTCGTGGCGCGGCCACGCATGATCACGCACGATCCGCGGCGCCGAGCCCTCGGGCCGCGTCCTGGAGGGAGCCGTCGGCGGAGCCTCCCCTTTCCTGGGAGCGTTCTTCCCAGGAAACTCCCGGCCTTCCTGCCACTCACGATGTCCCACAGGATCGACTCCGTCGGAGGAAATCCCCGATGGACATGTGACGTGAGAAGAGAAAGAGGCCCACTCGTGGCTACTTGGTTCGTAACCGGAGCATCCCGAGGCATCGGCGCGGAGATCGCCCGTAACGCGCTGGCGGAAGGCAACGACGTCGTCATCGGCGTGCGGAACCCGGAGCGGGTGCCGGCCGACCTGAAGGATTCCGGCCGTGTTCTCACGGTCACGCTGGACGTGACCGACGACAAGAGCATTCCGCAGGCCGTCGAGGCGGCCGTGGACCGGTTCGGCGGCATCGACGTGCTGGTGAACAATGCGGGCCGCGGTCTGCTGGGTGCCCTGGAGGAGATCACCGATGCCGAGGCCCGCTCGCTCTTCGACCTCAACGTCTTCGGTCTGATCAACGTCACCCGTGCCGTGCTGCCCGTCATGCGCGGGCAGGGCTCCGGCAAGCTCGTGCACATCGGTTCCCGGTCGGGCTTCGAGGGCGAGCCCGGCGTCAGCATGTACTGCGCCTCCAAGTTCGCCGTCGCGGGCATCAGCGAGGCGCTCTCCGCCGAGATGGCGCCGTTCGGCGTCCAGTCGATGGTCGTCGAGCCGGGAGTCTTCCGCACCGACTTCCTCGACGGCAGCTCCCTGTCCGTCGCGGCCGACCGCATCGCGGACTACGACGGGACGCCCGCACACGTGACGCTGGACTGGATCGACCAGGCCAACCACGCCCAGCTCGGCGACCCCGTCAAGGGCGCCGCTCTCATCGTCGAGGTCGCCTCCACGGAGAAACTGCCCACGCACCTCTACCTCGGCCGCGACACCCTGGAGCGGCTCGACGTCAAGCGCCGGCAGATGCGGGACGACCTCGCCCCGTGGCGTGAGAAGTCCGCGGCCACCGCACACGACGACGCCGCCTGAGCCCACTGCTCGCCGGGGCGCGCATCCTCGCCCACGCGCTTGGGTGCCAGGGCCGCCCGGCTGGGCCGGCTCCGCCCGCCGAGCGCCCCCGGCCCGCCACGCATCCGGCTCCGTCGGTGCGGCGGCAGGAGCCGACCGGCAAAGAAAGAGATAGAACGTTCTGCCTTGACATGGGGGGGTGCAAGGCGCTTCGATGGCAGGACCGGAGGTCCGCCCGGCATGCGGGTGGCCCGGGCCGGCTCGGACACCCGCATGGGAGATGACGCCGGGCACCCGCCAACCCGCCTCGGATCAAAGATGGTTGGACCAGAAGACCAACGGGAGAATGAACACGTGAACTCTGCATCACCAGAGGACCGGGGCGCTCCTGTCGGGCGGCGCGTCTTCCTCGGCACGCTCGGGCTGGGCGCGCTCGGCGTCGTCGCCGCCCCCGCGCTGCAGCGGGGCACGGAAGCGCTGGCCGGACTGGATCCCACCGGGCTGACGGGACTCCTTCCGAACGGAGGGGGTTTCCGCTACTACTCCGTCACCTCGTCGGTTCCGCACAAGGACGCCGAGACCTACCGGCTCACCGTCGACGGCCTGGTCGACCGCCCGGCCTCCTACACCCTGGCCGATCTCCGGGCGCTGCCCCAGACCCGCACGGTGCGCGACATCCAGTGCGTCACCGGGTGGCGTGTCCCGAGCACCCCCTTCGAAGGGGTACGTCTGTCGAACCTGCTGGACGCCGCGGGAGTACGCTCCTCGGCCGGCGCGGTGCACTTCACCTGCTTCGACGGCGCCTACACGGAGAGCCTCACCCTGGAACAGGCGCGCCGCGCGGACGTCCTGGTCGCCCTCCGCATGCAGGACAAGGACATCGGCCACCCCCACGGCGGCCCGGTCCGCCTCTACGTGGCGCCCATGTACTTCTACAAGTCCGCCAAGTGGCTCTCCGGCATCACGGTCACGAAAGACGTGGAACCAGGCTTCTGGGAGGAACGCGGCTACGACATCGACGCCTGGGTGGGCCGATCGAACGGACGGGACGATGAGCCGACAACCTGACCTCCGGCCGGCGGCGAAGCAACAGGAGCCCGCCCCGCGCCTGCGACGATTCAGCCCCGCCGAGCGCTGGGCCCACCGCGCCACGGCCGTGCTGATGGGCATCTGCGGGACCACCGCGGCCTTCCTGTACCTGCCCGCGCTCGCCGAACTCGTCGGCCGCCGCGCCCTCGTGGTCACCGTGCACCAGTGGTCGGGCATCGCACTTCCCGTACCGGTCCTGATCGCGCTCGCCTCCCGGGCGCTGCGCGCCGACCTGAGCCGGCTGAACCGCTTCGGCCCGCACGACCGCCGGTGGCTGCGCGCGGCCCTGCGCCGGGACAAGCGGCCGTCCTCCCGTCCGGCGGACAAGTTCAACGCCGGGCAGAAGCTCTACGCGGCCTGGGTCGCGGGTGCCACGCTCGTCATGCTCGGTACCGGGCTGATCATGTGGTTCACCCACCTCACCCCACTGGTCTGGCGCACCGGGGCCACCTTCGTGCACGACTGGCTGGCCCTCACCCTCGCCATCGTCGTCGGCGGCCACATCGGCAAGGCCATGGGCGACGCGGAGGCCCGCCGGGGCATGCGTACCGGTTCGGTCGCACGGGAGTGGGCCGAGCGGGAGCACCCGCTCTGGCGTCAGCACCCCGACGGAGAGTCACCGCACTGACGGCGGCCGGTCAGGCGGCGCGGGTCTGCAGGATTCCTTCGACGGCCTGCAGGAAGGTATCGGAGACCAGCTTCGGGTCGGAGAGGCAACCGGAGGCCATCGCGCCGTCTCGGAGCAGGACGAGATGCCGGCCCGCGTCTTCGGCCGGTGTGCCACCGGTCCGGGCCAGCAGTCCCGTGACGGTGTCCAGGAACCACTGCCGGTG
>NZ_JBSFHV010000021.1:0-143200 GCF_053597235.1 Streptomyces sp. NPDC001493 | reverse complement strand
GGGCGTCGCTCGCTCCCACCGGGATGGCGAGGTCGTCCTTGCCGGTGGCTCCGGAGGGGGCGACGACGGGGGCCGCGGTGCTGTCGTCGTTCCCCTTACCCCCCCGGTGGGTAAGGGCGCCCGCGGCCCACCCTCAGCTCTCCGGGTTCTCGGTGTTCTCCGTCAGCAGCTCGTCCGCGTCGACGATCCGGTACGCGTACCCCTGCTCGGCCAGGAACCGCTGCCGGTGCGCGGCGAAGTCCTGGTCGATGGTGTCGCGGGCGACCACCGAGTAGAAGCGGGCCTCGTGCCCGTCCGCCTTCGGCCGCAGCACCCGGCCGAGCCGCTGCGCCTCCTCCTGGCGGGAGCCGAACGTACCCGACACCTGGATGGCGACGGTGGCCTCCGGCAGGTCGATCGAGAAGTTAGCGACCTTCGACACGACCAGGACGTTGATCTCGCCCTGCCGGAACGACTCGAAGAGCTTCTCGCGCTGCGAGTTCGGCGTCTCACCCTTGATGACGGGCGCGTTCAGGTGCTCGCCCAGCTCGTCGAGCTGGTCGATGTACTGCCCGATGACGAGGGTCTGCTCGCCCGCGTGCTTGCGGACCAGCGCCTCCGTGACCTTCCGCTTGGTGACGGTGGTCGCGCAGAACCGGTACTTCTCCTCGGGTTCGGCCGTGGCGTACGAGAGCCGCTCGTGGTCGGTGAGGTTGACCCGTACCTCCACGCAGTCGGCGGGCGCGATGTAGCCCTGCGCCTCGATCTCCTTCCACGGGGCGTCGAACCGCTTCGGGCCGATGAGCGAGAACACGTCCGACTCCCGCCCGTCCTCACGGACCAGCGTGGCGGTGAGGCCGAGCCGGCGGCGGGCCTGGAGGTCGGCGGTGAACTTGAAGACGGGCGCGGGCAGCAGGTGCACCTCGTCGTAGATCACCAGACCCCAGTCACGGGAGTCGAAGAGCTCCAGGTGCGGGTAGATGCCCTTACGGCGCGTGGTGAGCACCTGGTACGTGGCGATGGTGACCGGGCGGATCTCCTTGCGCGTACCGCTGTACTCGCCGATCTCCTCCTCGGTCAGCGAGGTGCGCTTGATCAGCTCGTGCTTCCACTGGCGGGCCGAGACGGTGTTGGTCACCAGAATCAGCGTGGTGGCCTTCGCCTCCGCCATCGCACCGGCTCCGACCAGCGTCTTTCCGGCACCACAGGGGAGCACGACGACCCCGGAACCACCGTGCCAGAACCCCTCGACGGCCTGCTTCTGGTACGGCCGCAGCGACCAGCCGTCCTGCGCCAGATCGATCGGGTGGGCCTCACCGTCGACGTACCCGGCGAGGTCCTCGGCGGGCCAGCCGAGCTTCAGCAGCGTCTGCTTGATCTGCCCGCGCTCCGAGGGGTGCACGGCGACCGTGTCCGGGTCGATCCGCGCCCCGACCAGCGGGGTGATCTTCTTCGACCGCAGCACCTCTTCGAGGACCGGCCGGTCGGTGCTGGTCAGCACGAGACCGTGCACCGGGTGCTTGGACAGGGTGAGACGGCCGTACCGCGCCATCGTCTCGGCGATGTCGACGAGCAGTGCGTGCGGCACGGGGTAGCGGGAGTACTCCACCAGCGCGTCGACGACCTGTTCGGCGTCGTGCCCGGCGGCCCGGGCGTTCCACAGCCCGAGCGGCGTCACGCGGTAGGTGTGGATGTGCTCGGGTGCGCGCTCCAGCTCGGCGAAGGGCGCGATCACCCTGCGGCACGCGTCCGCCAGCTCGTGGTCGACTTCCAGCAGAAGTGTCTTGTCGCTCTGGACGATGAGGGGTCCGGTCACGCGCTGCGGCCCTTTCTCCGGGGTACGGCCGCCCATGCGGCCAAACGTCCAGTGTGCCGCATCCCCGCCCCCGGCGGGGGTGGCGGCGGGTGTGAGGTGCGGGGCGTGCGGTGCGGGAATGCGCGGGGCGTCGCGTGGCGGTGCTCGGGTGCGGGGCGGCGGCGGGGGAATCCCGTACGCCTCCGCCGCCGGCCCGGACCTGAACGCCGTACGCCTTCGCCTCAGCCGCTGCCCCGGACCTGAGCGCCGTACGCCGCACGGCCCGGTGTCGCGGCTGGCGGGCCGCCTCACCCGGCGTTGCCCGATCACGTCCGGGTGAAAGGTCTGGTCAGTGCCGTTGGACCGCCTGTATCGTCGAAAAACGACGAGAAAGAGTTCTGAACGACAATGCCGATTGCGTTGAGGAGCTGCCATGCTGCTGCGGTTCCAGGTGATGAATCACGCCTCCCTCAGGGAGGAGCAGGAGCTGTCGCTCGTCGTTTCGGACGAGCGGACCGAGCGGGCCGAGGCCACCGCCCCCGGTGACCTGCGAGCGGTGCCCGTCCTGGCGGTCTACGGCACCAACGCGTCGGGCAAGTCGAACGTCATCGACGCGATCGGCTGGATGCGGGACGCGGTCCTGTCCTCGTTCCGCACCTGGGATCCGCGCGGCGGAGTCCCTCGTCGGCCGTTCGCCCTCCGCGCGGACACCGCCGCGCACCCGAGTTCCTTCGCGGTGGACTTCGTGCTGAAGGGTGTCCGCCACCAGTTCGGCTTCTCGGTCGATTCCCAGCGGGTCACCGAGGAGTGGCTCTACTACTACCCCGAGGGCAGGCAGCGGCGGCTCTACGAGCGCGACGCCCATGCGGAGGTCTCCTTCGGGCGCTGGCTGACCGGCCGCCGCAAGGTCATCGCCGAATTGCTCCGGCCGAACAGCCTGTACCTCTCCGTCGCCGCCGCCCAGGGCCACGATCAACTGGGCGAGGTCTTCGACTGGTTCCGTACGGGACTGCGGATGGCCACGGACGAGGACTTCTCGCTGCGGCTGGACCAGACCGTGGACCTGTGCCTGTCGGATCAGGAACGGGCCGTGGACGGGCCGATGTCGACGCTGCTCCGCTACGCCGACCTCGGGGTGTCGGGGCTGGAGATCAAGGAGTGGGATCCGGAGGTCCTGGAGAACGGCAAACGGGTCGCGCAGGCTGTCCGTGAGGCGCTGGGGGACAGTTTCCACGTGCAGGAGACGGCCCGTAGGCAGGTACGGATCGAGCACCGTACGGCCGAGGGGGTCTTCTCCCTCGATCTCGCCCACGAGTCGAGCGGCACGCGCACCTGGATCGGCCTGATCGGGCCCGTCATCACGGCGCTGACCGGGGGAGGTGTGCTCTGCGTCGACGAGCTCGACGCGCGCCTGCACCCGTACCTCGTCGACGCGCTGGTCGGCCTGTTCCAGTCGCCCGGTACCAACACCGCGGGCGCGCAGCTCGTCTTCAGCACCCACGAGGCCGCGCTGCTCGGGCGCAACGTGCGGACGGAACTCTTCCGGGACCAGATCTGGTTCACCGAGAAGGACCCGGACTCCCTGTCCACCAGGCTGTTCCCGCTCACCGAATTCGTCGTGCGGGACTCCGGCAGGGAGCGCGGCGACAACGTGGAGAAGCGGTACCTGGGCGGCCGGTACGGCGCGGTTCCGCATCTGGAGGACGACCTGCTGCGGGAGATGGCCGCAGCCTTCCGGCACGGGGGTGGGCGTGAAGCGGGGAAAACCGCTGAGGCGGACGAAGGGCGTACGCGAGGAGCAGCGTAGGTTCCTCATCTACTGCGAGGGGGAGCGCACGGAGGACCAGTACTTCAAGGGTCTGAAGGCCGAACTCCGTGCCCTGCCGGTCACCATTCAACTGGGCGGCGGGTACGGCGAGCCCAAGTCCCTGGTCCGTGACGCGATCGCGCACAAGGAGCGCGCCGCCCGGTCACCGGCGGACCGCTGCACGCCGTACGACGAGGTCTGGTGCGTCATCGACGTGGAGGCACCCGTCCCGCACCCGGCCTTGCCGGAGGCGCTTCTGCTGGCCCGGCGCAACGGCATCGAGGTCGCGCTGTCCAACCCCTGCTTCGAACTGTGGCTCCTGCTGCACTTTCAGGACGCCTCCGGATACCTGACGTCGAAGCAGGCACAGCTCGCGCTGGAGAAGCTCGGCGCATGCGGCTACTCCAGCACCCGTAAGCACCTGGAGTACCCGACGCTGGTGCCCGGCCACGGCCATGCCAGGGGCCGAGCCGAACTGCTCCGGGAGCGGGCGGCGAGCGGGCACACCGAGAACCCGTGGACCGACGTGGACCGGCTGGTGGAGGTGCTCAAGGTTTCCAGGGGCCGCACGGGGTAGCGCGGTGCCGCCCGCGCCCCGATCACCTCACGGATGCAGCACCGACCCCAGCGGGCTCCCCGCCGCCTCCGCCGCCGGGCGGGACACGTACAGCGCGGTGTGGAAGGAGCCCTCGCTCTCCTTGCCGAGCGGGTCCTCGCCCGCGGCGAGGGTGGCGGCGACGGCGTACCGCTGCTCCTGCTCGCCGGTGAAGCGGCGTTGCGGGTAGGTCTGCGCGGTGTGCTTCTCCGTGGTCAGGCCGTGCGCGTCCAGGCAGTCGGCGATCGGCCGGTAGCTGCCGGTGCGCAGCACGAACGCGGCCACCCACACCGGGGCGTCCGCGCCGCCGAGCAGCGGCCCGAAGGTGCGGGGGGAGAGGAAGCTGACGCCGCCGGTGACGGTGATGAGGCGCACGTCCCGCGCGGCCCGCAGCAGGGCCGGGCTCGGGGGCGCGGTCTCCAGGTTCTCGGCGAAGCCGTCGTCGAGCAGGCCCACGGCCCGGGCGTAGGCGATGGCGTTGGGGGCGGCGTCGAGGCCGAGGACGCGGACCGCGTCGGGGCGCCGGTGGGCGGCGTAGAACTCCTTGTCCCGCTCGACGAGCCCGGCGGTGGTCAGCCCGGCGGCCTCCTCGGAGGTGTAGTGGGTGTAGAGGTCGCTCAGGGTGAGGTGGTGGTTGAGCAGGGCGGCGTTGATGCCGTACGAGCAGCAGAGGTCCAGCACCGTGGTGGCGGACGGATCGGCTCCGCCGGGTCCGGGGGCGAGGGCGGTGAGCAGGCGGCGGAAGACGCTCTGGGCGTGGTGCGGCGTCTGGTAGCCCCAGGGCCCCAGCCCCCGGAAGAACGCCCGCGGGTCGGGCTGGTCGTAGGTGTCGTCGAACGGGGTCATGGCGTCGGCCGACTGTGCGGAATTCGCAGAACTCGCAGAACTCATCAGGCGTCCCTCCCGAGCGTCCCGGCGGCCCCGCGCCGGTCTCGGGCGCGGTCGCACGGGCGCCGGGACCGGGGCGGAACCGGCATCCTTCCGGGCGAGTCAACGCCGGAAGCGGCCACCTGGGAACAGCGCGGTGAGGATTCCGGCCACCCGGCAGAGGCCGGCGGCAGCCCCTACTCCTCCGCGAGCTCCGCGACCCCCGTGATGCGGTGCAGCGGATACGTGCGGACCTCGTCGGCGGTGTGGTCGTACGCGGTGACGAAGCCGCCCTCCACCCGTACCGGGGCGATCACGCGCTGGCTGGCGGCGCCCTCCGCGTTGACGTAGCCGATCCAGAGCGTGGACCCCGTCATGGCGGCGGCCTGGACGGTGGCGAGGGTGTCCGCCGGGGTGGTGCGCGGGAGCGTGCCGGACGGGGTGCCGGCCTCGTCGGCGGCGGGCTCCTTGCGGACGACCGTGGCGGCCGTGTCACCGGCCCGGATCGCCCGTACCGCCGCGCCGAGCAGGGTGTCGTCAGGGACCGGCGGGCCCTCGGGCACGGGCACGGGGGCGGTACGCGGCGGGGTGCGGCGGGCACCGGCGCGGGTGATCAGGACGTCCCCCTCGGCGGATTCGGCGGCGGGGGCGTAGCCGAGGTCGCGCAGCCCTTCGAGGAGGGACGCGGGGTCGGTCTGCGAGGCGAGGACGGTCGGCGCGAGGCGGCGCAGCCGCAGGACGGCCGCGCGCTTGTCGGCCAGGATCTCGTTGAGTACGGACTCGTCGTCGCAGCGTACGTACGAGGACGCGGCGCCGATCCGGAGGTGGCCGTGGCGCCGGGCCACGTCGTCGATGAGGTAGGTCAGCGGCTGCGGCACCGGGGTGCGGCTGTGCGCGGCGAGGAAGGCGTGCAGGTCGGAGGCGCTCTGCCCGGCGTCCAGCGCCCGGCGCACCGAGCCGGGGGTGAAGCGGTAGACCGTCGCGCCGCCCTTGGACTCGACGTCGGCGAGGACGTGCAGGACGTCGGCGAGCGGGCGTTCCAGCGGCCCGGGGGCGACGGCCGTCAGGTCGGCCTGGAGGAGTACGTGGTCGAGGGGTTCCGGCAGCAGCGGGGCGAGCAGCGCAGCGGCGCGGGCGGAGTCCTCCGGGGAGCGCGGGAGCAGGGCGCGGGCCTGGGAGGAGAGCGCGCCGCGGCCGGTGATGCCGAGGAGTTCGGCCTCGTTGACCGTCCACAGCGCGATGCGCGACCGCAGGTCCGAGGTGTCGCCGGGGGCACTGGAGCCCGTCCCCTCCGGCCGGGGATGGACGTCGCCGCGCGATCCGCCGCGCAGCGGGCGCTCCCAGCGCAGCCGGGTGAGCAGGGTCGCGGGGTCGGGCGCGGTGCCGGGCGGCAGCGCGGCGAAGAGGGCGAGCACCCGGCGGCGTACGTCGGGGGCGGCGGAGCGGTCCAGTTCGGGGCCGAGCGCGGAGAGCGCGCGGCCCTTGGCGTCCTGGCCGCCGACGAGTCCGGCGGTACGGGTGGCCGCCAGCCAGGCGAGCGCGAGGCGCGTCCACCGCTGGGCGGCGGGGAGTTCGAGCCAGTCGTCGTACGCGGGGGTGGCGCCGTACCGTTCGTCGGTCTCGCCGTCGGCGGCGAGCAGCCCGGTGGCGTAGGCGAGTTCGACCCAGAACGCGGCGACCGGCTCGGTCGTGTCGAGGGCGCTCGCGACCCGCTTCAGCTCGCGCACGCTCAGCCCGCCGGAACGCAGCACGGCGGGACCGCCGCCGTTCCAGAGCTTCAGCAGGTCCTCGACGGTGGAGAGCGCGAGGAACGCCTGCCCGGCCGCCGCCCTGTCCACAGCCTGGGGATCACGTTCGGCGACCGGCTCGACGACCGGGGGCAGCGGCTCCGGTACGCGGTGGGCACGCCCGGCCCGCAGGTGCAGGGCCGCCTCGCGGGGCAGTACGACGGTGCGCGCCGACACCGGGAGCAGCAGCCCCCGGTCGCGCAGCCAGCGGACCGGCGGGGTCGGGTTCGGCGTGATCTCGCCGTACGGCGGGCCCCACACCAGCCGGTCCAGCACCGACAGCGCCTCCACGGGCGCGGAGTCCAGGAGCTCCGCCATGCGCGTGCGGTCGGTGAAGAGGCCGGTCAGCGCGGCCACGGCGGAGACCGGATCGTAGGTCGCGGGGAGCCCGGCGGCGGTCAGGATCTCCTGGAGCCGGCCCGGCGACATCCCGGCGGTGGCCTCCGAGACGGTCGGCCCGAGACCGGTGGGGGAGGGGTGCTGCGGGGACGGTGCGAGCAGCTCCCGCGCGGTGCGCACCAGGTGCAGCCGCTCGTCCTCGCCCCAGACCAGGGCCTGTTCGCGCAGGGTGTCCAGGGCGCCAGGCAGCGCCGCGGTGATCGCGGCCCCGGCGTCGTCGTGGTGGGCGCCGTCGTCCTGCCCGTCGCCGGTCAGCAGCCGCAGCAGCGTCTCGTACGGGGCCGGGTCGGGGGCCACCGCGAGGGCTTCGGCGGTCTGCAGCGCGAACCGGTCGAGGTGCTCCAGCGCGCGCACCACGGAGGCCCGGGTGCCCGCCCGGGTCGCGAGCTGGGTGATGTCGCCCGGTACCGGCGTGAGCAGGTCGGGACGGGCGCGCAGCAGCCCGGCCAGCGCTTCGTCGCCGCGGGCACGCAGAGCTTCGGCGAGCGTGCGCGGTGGTGTGGTCGTCCCCATCCGTCCCACGGTAGCCCCTGGAACGCTACGGTCGGAGCAGGTCAGCCGGAGGGAACCGAGGGGACGGGCCACGTGGGGATCGAGAGCGACCAGCTCGTCTACGAGTTTCTCAGCCGTGTCGGAGACCTGGCGCAGCGACAACAACTGTCCTCAGGAGCCCGGATGAGGCTCGTCGGCCAGGTGCGCGACGAGATCGAGAAACAGCGCGGGAAGGCCGGGGCGGACTCGCCCGCCGCCGTGCGGCGGATCATCGGGCGCCTCGGCGATCCCGGCGAACTGGTCGCCGCCGCCGCCGAGTCGGCCCCCGGCGAACCCGCCCCGCCCGCCGCCCCGCCCTCTGCCCCGCTGCCGCCGCCGCGTACGGAGACCTCCGCGCGGGAGACGGCGTCCGGACCCGGTGACACCCCGACAGGTCCGGTACCGGGGCCCCGGCGCGGCGCGTCGCCGTTCCGGAAGAAGAGGGGAGGCGGCGAGCGGGGTACGGACGCTGCGGGAGACGCGGGAGATACGGACGGCGCACACCGGCCGGACGCGGCGCACCCGGCGCATGAGGCGTCCGGCTCGTCCGGAGTGGACTGGGCGGCGGAGACGAGCGACTCCGGTTACTGGCCCGACCCCTCCGCCCCGCACGTGATCGGCCTGGACCGGCTCGGCGAGACCGTGGGCGAGCGCGACTGGTGGCGGGTCGAACCGGGGCCGTTCGGCGAGTTCGGCGACGGGGTACGGGTGCCGGGGTTCGTCGGCGGGGTGGAGATCCCCGCCCTGCTGAAGCCCCCGCCCCGCCCCCGCGAGGACGGCGAGGACGGCGAGAACGGCGATCAGGACGGCAGGGACGGCAAGAAGAGCGAGGACGGCAGGGACGGCAGGGACGGCGATCAGGACGGCGCGGCCGAGGACGCCCCGGCCGCTCCCGCCCGCCGGCGCCTGCCGCTGCCCCGGATGCGCCGGCGTGCACCGGCTCCCGCTCCCGCCGCGCCCGCAGCCCCGGCCGGGCGCCGGCTCGGCCACCCCCTGCTGCTCGTCGCCGCCGCGCTGCTGGTGGCCGGTGCGGTGATCGGCTCCTGGCTGGCCCTCGCGGGCGGCTGGCTCCTCGCCTACAGCTCCCGCGCGCTCTCCCGGGCCGAGGCGAAGTGGGTCGCCCTGGGGCTGCCCGGCACCGTCGCGGCCGGGGCGGTGGTGTGGGTCTGGGGCCGGGTGCGCGGGCGCTGGGGCGAACCGATCGCCGAGGGCGCCATGGGCGACGCGCTGACGGGCCTCTGGCCGGTGGTGCTCCGCACGGCGGCGGTGGCCTCGGCGCTGTACCTGGTGTGGCGGGCACGCCGGGCCCGGGGCTGAGGAGCGAGTACCTCCCCGAGGCGCACGCCCGTACGCCGCCCGCCCGTACCCCCCCGTACCGCCGCCCCGTACCCCCGAGTACCGCCGCCGGGCCCGCCCCGGCACCGAGGCCGGGCGGGTCGGCACAATGGACGGCATGGCTTCGCACATGGTTTCGCACACGCTGACGGTCGGCTTCGACCTCGACATGACGCTCATCGACTCCCGGCCCGGCATCAAGGCCGCCTACGTGGCCCTCTCGGCGGAGACCGGGGTGCCCATCGACGCCGACCTGGTCGTCAGCCGGCTGGGGCCGCCCGTCGAGGACGAGCTGGCGAACTGGTTCCCGGCGGACCGGGTGGCCGCCACCGCCGACCACTACCGGGAGAACTACCCGCGCCACGCGATCACCCCCACCACGGCGCTGGCCGGGGCGCGGGCCGCGATCGAGGCGGTGCAGGCGCTGGGCGGCCGGGCGATCGTCGTCACCGCGAAGCACCAGCCGAACGCCGAGCTCCACCTCACCCACCTCGGCCTCACCCCCGACCTGGTGATCGGCAACCTCTGGGCGGAGGGGAAGGGCGAGGCGCTGCTGGCGGAGGGCGCGCAGGTCTACGTCGGCGACCACATCGGCGACGTACGCGGCGCCAAGGTCGCCGGGGCGGTGTCGGTCGGTGTCACGACGGGCCCGTGCGACGCCGACGAGCTGCGGGCGGCGGGCGCGAACGTGGTCCTCGCCGACCTCACGGCCTTCCCGGACTGGCTCCAGGGGTACGAGGCCGGGCGCGCCGCGCTCACGTCGTAACGAGCATGCCTCGCACGGGGGCGGAGAGCGGCTCCACGAGCGGCTCGCCGCCCTTTTCCGTGCCCTGCGCGCGCTCCACGATGCCCCACGCGCGCTCCACGAGTGCCCTACGCACGCTCTACGAGTGCCCTACGAGCGGCTCGCCGCCCGCTTCGGCGCGTTCGCCCACACCGAGCGGACGACGCCCGCGGCGGCGATCAGGAAACCGACCCCCATGAGCATGCAGACCGCGTACGCGATCGACGGGAAGGGGTCGGTGCCGAGGAACAGTGGGGCCACCGTGACCAGGGTGGCCAGTGCGCCGACGAAGAAGACGATGGCGCCGATCCGGACCAGTCGGTCGCCCGCGCCTGAAGGAGTAGTGCTCACCCGGCAAGGGTAGTTCCCGCTGACAGACAATGGCCCGGCGACGTCTTGTCCCGGGCTCAGGGGCCACTAGCCTGAAGATCGGCGGGTCCTGGCGGCCCGCTCTCCTGCTATCCGGAGCCGTTCACCGGCTCCCCGCGCATCGACGAGCGACGAGGACGAGGACGAAGTGCCCACCGGCAAAGTCAAGTGGTTCAACAACGAGAAGGGCTTCGGCTTCCTCTCCCGTGACGACGGCGCGGACGTGTTCGTGCACTCGTCGGTCCTGCCCGACGGAGTCGACGGGCTCAAGCCCGGCCAGCGCGTCGAGTTCGGTGTGGTCGCCGGACAACGCGGTGACCAGGCGCTTTCCGTCACGATCCTCGATCCGACCCCGTCCGTCGCGGCGGCCCAGCGCCGCAAGCCGGACGAGCTGGCCTCGATCGTCCAGGACCTGACGACGGTCCTGGAGAACATCACGCCGCAGCTGGAGCGGGGCCGCTACCCCGACAAGGCGTCCGGCACGAAGATCGCCGGACTGCTCCGCGCGGTCGCCGACCAGCTCGACGTGTAGCCGGACGGCATCCGGTACGCCACGTACCCGGTACGCCGACGACGGCGGTCCCTTCCCGGGACCGCCGTCCTCGTACGTCTGGCCGGAAACCGCCTCAACCCCGGGCACGGCCCGGGCGACGCGCCGTCAGGCGACCCCGTACGCAGCCCTTCAGGCGACCCCGTACGCCAGCCCTTCAGGCGGTTTCGGGGAAGGCCAGCGCGTCCGGTGCGAGGGCCGGGACGAGCCCCTCCGCCGCCGCGCGGGTCAGCAGTCCGCGGATCGCCGCGTACCCGTCCTCGCCGAGGTCGGCCGTGAACTCGTTGACGTACAGCCCGATGTGCTGGTCGGCGACGGCCGGGTCCATCTCCTGGGCGTGCTCCAGGACGTAACCGCGGGAGGCCTCCGGGTCGTCCCAGGCCATCCGGACCGAGGTGCGGATGGAGTCGGCCAGCGCGTGCAGCTTCTCCGCGCCCAGCGAGCGCTTGGCGATGATGGCGCCCAGCGGGATCGGCAGCCCGGTGGTGGACTCCCAGTGCTGCCCCATGTCGGCGAGGTTGTGCAGCCCGTAGTTCTGGTACGTGAAGCGGGCCTCGTGGATGACGAGTCCGCCGTCGACCTTCCCGTCGCGCACCGCGGGCATGATCTCGTCGAACGGCATGACGACGATCTCGCCGACCCCGCCCGGCAGGGTCTCCGCGGCCCAGAGGCGGAAGAGCAGGTAGGCGGTGGAGCGCTCGCTCGGTACGGCGACCGTCTTGCCGGTCAGGTCGGTGCCCGGCTCACGGGTGAGGACGAGCGGGCCGCAGCCGCGCCCCAGCGCCCCGCCGCACGGCAGCAGGGCGTACTCGTCGAGGACCCACGGCAGCACCGCGTAACTGACCTTCAGCACGTCGCCCTCGCCGCGCTCGGCGAGGCCGTTGGTGATGTCGATGTCGGCGAAGGTGACGTCGAGCGGGGTGGCGCCGGGGACCCGGCCGTGCGCCAGCGCCTCGAAGACGAAGGTGTCGTTGGGGCAGGGGGAGAAGGAGATCTTCAGTGCGGCGTCCGTGCCGGTAGCGGCGGCGCCGTCAGTCGTTGCGGTCATGGTGGGTCCAACCTTCCAGTACGGGGATGAGCTTCCCGAAGGCTCCGGTGAGCGCGGCCAGGGCGTCGCCGATGCGCCAGGCGTCCCGGTCGCGGGGGCCGACCGGGTTCGACACGGCCCGGATCTCCAGCACCGGCAGCCCGAGCGCGGTGGCCGCCTCGGCGACCCCGAACCCCTCCATCGCCTCGGCGAGGGCGCCGGGGTGGGCGGCCCGCAGGGCGGCGGCGCGCTCCGCGCTGCCGGTCACGGTGGACACCGTCAGCACGGTGCCGGCCGCCGCGCCGGTGGCGGCGGCCACCTCCCGTACCAGCGAGCGCGGCGGCACGTGGAGCACCCGGCCGAAGCCGAGGCCGGTGACGGGGACGAAGCCCTCGGGGGTCTCGGCGCCCAGGTCGGCGGCGGTGATGCCGCTCGCGACGACGAGGGAGCCGACGGGTGCGGCGGGCGCGAACCCGCCGCCGATCCCGGCCGACACGACGAGGTCGTACGGGCCGGAGGCCAGGGCGAACGCGGTGGCCGCGGCGGCGGCGGCCGGGCCGACCCCGCCCGCCAGCACGTCCAGCGGGCCGGTGCGGTGCAGTTCGACGCCGGGCGTCCGGCGCACCTCCGGAGCCTCCCCGGACGCGCGTGTGACCGCGTCCCGTTCGGCGGGAACAGCGGTCACGACGAGCACACGCACGAGAGGACGTCCGGGGTGAGAGGGCGGAACAGGGGCCGGAAGGCCGACTAGTCGGTCTTCTTCAGCTTGAAGTGCCAGATGCCGACGAGCTTCGAACCGTCGGTCTCGACGACGCTGACCTGGGTCTCGTTGCTCGTCTCGCCGGTCTGGCTGGAGAAGAACGCGCTGCCGGTGATGGACCGGTAGGTCTTCTTGTACGGCTCCTGCTCGGCCTGCTGGCCGTCGATGAAGAGCGTCCAGCCGTTGTCCGCGACCTCCGGGTCGACGCCGAAGCGGACCCGGTCGTCCATCGCGACGTCGATCGACTTGTCGGCCTTCTTGTTCAGGCAGCCCTGGATCAGCGATTCCTTGATGGGATCGCCGTCGTTGTAGCAGGCGGCCTCGGTCGACACCGAGGTCGTGCCGACCGTCACGGTGGCGAGCGGCGTCGGCTTGTCGCAGGCGGACAGGACGAGGAGTCCCGCGGACACGGCACCAAGAGCGACGCCGATTCGACGGCTCTTACCTGAGAAGAACGCAACGGTCATGGGCCGAAGGCTATCGGTCGCTCCGCTTCACGCCACGCGGGGGTGCGGTGAGCCGCGCCGCGCGGAGGTCAGGAGACCCCGTACGGACGTTGCGGCACCCAGCGCGAGGATTCCGGCGGCGACCGACATGCCCAGTACTCCATTGAGCGGCAGCGCGATCCCGATGCCGCCGCCGACCACCCACGCCATCTGAAGGATCGTCTCCGACCGTGCGAAGGCGGAGGTCCGCACCTCCTCCGGCACGTCGCGCTGGATCATCGCGTCCAGCGACAGCTTCGACAGCGCCTGGGTGAAGCCGGCGACCGCACCGAGCACCGCGACGAACACCGTCGAGAAGAACAGCGCGGCCAGCACCGCCGCTCCCAGCGCGATCCCCAGCACCGTCGCGACGATCACCTCCGGGCCGCGCGCCCGGAGCAGCGAGCCCACCGCCGTACCGCAGGCGTTGCCCGCGCCCGCCGCGACACCGACGATGCCGAGCGAGACGGCGGCACTCTGCCCCGACAGCGGCTCGTCCCGCAGCAGGAACGCGAGGAAGAAGATGAGGAAGCCGGAGAGCGCGCGGTGCGCCGCGTTCGCCTGGAGCCCGTGCAGCACGGAACCGCCCACCGACCGCAGCCCCGGCCGCCGCTCCCGCCGCTCCCGCTTCTCCCGGAGCCGCCGGGGCCTGGTCCGGGAACGCCCGGTACGGAGCAGGGTCGAACCGGTCCTGGCACCCCGGGCACGGGCGGCGGGGGCAGCCCCGCCGGCCACCGCGGCCGTGCGGTGCTCCTCGGCGAGGCGGGCCCGCCGCTCGCCCTTCGCGGAGTCCACCTTGGGCGGCAGGGTGAAGGCGAGGACGGTGCCGCCGAGGAAGATCACACAGGCGCCGACGAGCGGCCACGCCGATCCGGCCATCTGGAGCGCGGCGCCGATCGGAGCCGCGATCCCGGTCGCCAGCAGCCCGGCCAGGGTGACCCGCGAGTTCGCCTTCACCAGCGAGAACCGCGGCGGCAGCAGACGCGGTACGACAGCGCTGCGCACCACTCCGTACGCCTTCGAGCAGACGAGCACCCCCAGCGCCGCCGGGTACAGCTCCAGGCCGCCGGTGGCGACCGCGCTGGACATGGCGATCGCGAGCACCGCGCGGACCAGCATCGCGCCCGCCATCGCCGCCCGGCGGCCGTGCGGCAGCCGGTCGAGCAGCGGGCCGATCACCGGGGCGAGCAGGGTGAACGGCGCCATGGTGATCGCCAGGTAGAGCGCGACGCGGCCCCGGGCCTCGTCGGTCGGGACGGAGAAGAACACCGTGGAGGCCAGCGCCACGGTGATCATCACATCGCCCGCGCCGTTGACGGCGTGCAGCTCGATCAGCTTGCCGAGCCCGGACTCACCGGCACCGTGGGCGTGCGTCACCTTGCGGATGGACCGGCCGGTGCCGAAGAAGCCCGAGTGCAGCGCGCGCCGCATCGACCGGCCCGCCCTGCGGAGGGGGCCGGAGACGTCGTGCGACCGGACGGAAGCCACTTCGTCATCCTGCCCCAGCTTCCCTCCGGCGAACCGATGACGGCACGGGGCGTCCGTGGACCGGGGCGCGGACGGCGGTACGGAACGGGTTCCGGGGGCGGGTGAGCCGGAGGGAAGCCGGGAATTTCCCGGCCGTGAGCCCCGGAGAATCCACCGGGTCACGCATCGGAAAGGTCGCGTTTGGGACGGGCAGGTGGGCGCGGGGCGACGGAGAGGGTAGCGTGCGTTACGCGCCACCGGCGGTTGTTCTTGGCCGCGCGCCTCTCCGCGATCCCGCAGAATGGGTTACGAGAAGCACGCCCGAGGCAGGCAACAACGGGTGTGGACGTCGACGCGGTCCCCAGGTCCGCTCCGCCCACAGCCGTCATGGCTGAAATCGGACATCGATGGAGCCATCGGCGCGCTCGTGAGACTGCGTAGGAGAGAAGCGAGACCTGTGAGTGCTGCGACGACGCGAAGCCGTACGGCCCGTACCCCTGTTCCCGACCGGCTCTGTGCCGAAGCGGTAGATCTCGCGCGCGCCGCGGCCGAGGAGGCCGCTGCCCCCGGCGAGGTCGGCGAGCACGTGGCCGTGGTGGCCGAAGGGGACCGGGTCGTCACGCACTACTTCGAGTGCGAGATGTTCGGGTACCGGGGGTGGCGCTGGGCGGTGACCGTCGCCCGGGCCTCCCGCGCCAAGAACGTCACGCTCGACGAAACGGTGCTGCTGCCCGGCTCGGACGCCCTCCTCGCCCCGGAGTGGGTGCCCTGGAGCGAGCGGCTGCGCCCCGGCGACATGGGCCCCGGCGACCTGCTGCCCACCGAGGCCGAGGATCTCCGCCTGGAGCCCGGCTGGACCGGCGAGACCGTCGACGAGACGGAACCGCCCGAGGTCTCCGAGGAGCTGGCCGCCCTCGCGGACACCGAGGACGCCGAGCTGACGGGCCGGCGGCCCGCCGCGATCGGCCGGGGCTCCATCGCCTCGGTCGCCGAAGAGCTCGGCATGCGGCGTGCGCGGGTGCTGTCCCGGTACGGCCTGCACGCCGCGGCCGACCGCTGGGACGAGGAGTTCGGCCCCAAGACGCCGATGGCCCAGGCCGCCCCCGCGACCTGTGTGAGCTGCGCGTTCCTGGTCCCGCTGACCGGATCGCTGCGGCAGGCCTTCGGCGTCTGCGCCAACGAGTTCGGCCCCGCCGACGGCCACGTCGTCTCGCTGGCGTACGGCTGCGGCGGCCACTCCGAGGCGGCCGTGATGCCGAAGCCGCCGACGCCCGCCCCGCACGCGCTCGACACCATGCGGGTGGACACGTACCAGCTGCACCCCGAGCGGGACGGCGGCTCCGTCCCCGACGAGGCCGACGCGCACGCGGACGACCTCGGCCACTCCTGACGCAACGGCACCGCACGGCGGACCCCGGCCGGCCCGGGACCACCGCGCGGTGCCGCGCGCCCGCCCCGGCCCGGTCCAGGCCGATCGACCCCACTGAGGGCTGCTCCACCCCGTTCCACCGGCTGTTCCCGCTCCCGTGGACCGCGCTGTCGTCCCCGCGCGGTACGTTCGGGCGCACACTGGGCGGCAACGGCCGACGGGTCAGCGGAACAGAGCGGAGTCGAAGCGTGAGCATGAAGGCGACCGAGGGGGCCGATCCGTTCGGGACGGCACGGCTGCGGCGCGGCGTGCTCGACGCCTGGGGTGCCGGGCCCGCCCGGTTCCGCGAGGACGCCAACGCCGAGGAGGACCTCGCGCTCGGCGGGTACCGCGACCGCCTCGTCGTGGAGCTCGCGCAGAACGCGGCCGACGCCGCCGCCCGCGCCGGGGTGCCCGGCCGGCTCCGTCTCACCCTGCACCCCGGCGGGGACGGCGTCCCCACCGTGCTGGCCGCCGCCAACACCGGCGCCCCGCTCGACGCCGCCGGCGTCGAATCCCTCTCCACCCTGCGCGCCTCCGCCAAGCGCGAGGGCCACGACACGTCCGTCGGCCGCTTCGGCGTCGGCTTCGCCGCCGTGCTCGCGGTGAGCGACGAGCCCGCCGTCCTCGGCCGCCACGGCGGAGTCCGCTGGTCCCTCGCCGAGGCCCGCCTCCTCGCGGAGGGCGCGGCCGTCGGCAGCCCCGGCCTCGGCGACGAACTCCGGCGCCGCGACGGCCACGTACCGCTGCTGCGCCTCCCGCTGCCCGCCGAGGGCGCCGCGCCCGAGGGGTACGACACCGTGGTGGTGCTGCCGTTGCGCGACGGCACGGCCGAGGACCTGGTGGAGCGGCTGCTCGGCTCCATCGACGACGCACTCCTCCTCACCCTGACCGGACTCGACGAGATCGTCGTCGAAACCCCGTCGGGCGTACGGACGTTGAGGCGCTCCGCGCAGGGCCCGTACATCCACGTCGAGGACTCCGCGCACGGCGTCAACCGCTGGCGCACCGTCTTCCATCACGGGCCCGTCGAGCCCGCGCTGCTCGCCGACCGGCCGGTCGAGGAGCGGCTGCGCCCACACTGGTCGGTCACCTGGGCGGTCCCGGTGAACGAGGACGGCTCGCCCCGCCGTCCCGCCACCGCCCCCGTGGTGCACGCCCCGACGCCCACCGACGAACCGCTCGGCGTGCCCGCCCTGCTCATCGCCTCGCTGCCGCTGGACCCCACCCGCCGGCACCCCGCGCCCGGCCCGCTCACCGACTTCCTGGTGGAGCGCGCCGCCGACGCCTACGCCGAGCTCCTCGCCGACTGGCACCCCGTCTCCACCGGCACCCTCGACCTGGTGCCCGGACCGCTCGGCCAGGGCGCGCTGGACGGAGCGCTGCGCGGGGCGATCCTCCAGCGGCTGCCCCGGGTCGCCTTCCTGGCCCCGGCCGCGCCCGCCGACCCGGCCGCCGCGGTCACCGAGCGCTGGGCCGCCGAGGACTGGGCCGCCGAGGACTGGGCGGATCCGGAAGCCCCGGACGCCGTACGCCACCGGGACTCCGCCGCGCTGCGGCCCGTGGAGGCCGAGATCGTGGAGGGCGCCGGGGCCGAAACCGTACGGGTGCTCGCCGAGGTCCTGCCGTGCCTGCTCCCCGCCGGGCTGGAGCGCCGCACCGAGCTGCGCACCCTGGGCGTGGGCCGGGTCCCGCTGACCGAGGCGATCGACCGGCTCGCCGGTCTGGAGCGCGAACCGCACTGGTGGCGGCGGTTCTACGACAGCCTCGCCGGGGTCGACCCGGACCGCCTCTCCGGGCTGCCCGTCCCGCTGGCCGGGGCGCCCGACGCCCCCGAGGGGCAGCCGCCCCGCACCACCATCGGCCCCCGCCAGGTGCTGCTGCCGCTGCCCGACGCGCTGACCGGCCCGGTGCTCGCCCGCCTCGCCCGGCTCGGCCTGAAGGTCGCCCACCCGGACGCCGCACACCCGCTCCTGGAGAAGCTCGGCGCACTGCCCGCCACCCCGCGCGCCGTACTGACCACCCCTCAGGTTCGGGCGGCGGTCGCGGGATCGCTGGACGCGGGCGAGATCTGGGACGAGGACGCGCTGGACGGCGACGAACTCGTCGAGACCGTGCTCACCCTCGTACGCGAAGCCGAACTGAACCCCGGCGACGAACCCTGGCTCGGCGCCCTCGCGCTGCCCGACGAGGACGGCGAGACCGCGCCCGCCGGTGAACTCGTGCTGCCTGGAAGTGAGTTCGCCGGGATCATGCGCGAGGGTGAACTCGCCTTCTGCGACCAGGAGTTGGCCGACCGCTGGGGCGAGCAGCCGCTCACCGCCTGCGGGGTCCTCGCCACCTTCGCGCTCGTGCGCACCACCGACGTGGTGCTCGATCCGGACGAACTGGAGCCCCGGGACGGCGACTTCGCCGAACCCGACGACGCCGGACTGCTGGACGCCGTCGACGTCTGGTGCGAGGACCTGCTCGACCAGCTCCCCGACACCCCGGTACCGCCGGTGGCCACCGAGATCGTCGCCGTGCGCGACCTCGACCTCGTCGCCGACGACGCCTGGCCGCAGGCGCTCGCCATGCTCTCCCGGCCGCCGCTCCGCGACGCCCTGACCCAGCCCGTCCGGGTGCTGCTCCCGGACGGTACGACCCGCTCGGTGCGCCCGTACACCGCCTGGTGGCTGCGCGACCACCCCGTACTGGAGGGCCGCCGCCCGGCCGGTGTCCGCGCGGCGGGCGGCGACCCGCTGCTGGCCGGCCTCTACGACGCGGTGGACGCCACCGGATTCGACGACGCCCAGGTGCTCCGCGCCCTCGGGGTGCGCACCACGGTCGACGCCCTCCTCGACGAGCCGGGCGGCGCCGCCGAACTGCTGGGCCGTCTCGCCGACGAGGACCGGCCGGTGACCGCCGTACAACTGCACGCGCTCTACACCGCGCTGGCCGACCTCGACCCCGAACAGGTCACCCTGCCCGACGCGTTGCGGGCCGTCGTGGACGGCGAGGTGGAGGTGGTCGACGCGGCGGACGCCGTCGTCGCCGACGCCCCCGACGTACTCCCGCTCGCCGAAGGACTGCCGCTGCTGCCGGTCGCCCCGGCACGCGCCGCCGAACTCGCGGAGCTCTTCCAGGTCCGCGGGCTCGGCGAGACGATCGAGGCGGAGGTGGAGACCGAGGGCGAGGAGCACGAGGTGCCCGAGTCCGTCCGCGTCCTGCTCGGCGACCGTACGCCCGGGACCTACATCGAGCACGAGGAACTCCACGCGGGAGGCGCCGAACTGGACTGGCGCCGCGCCCCCGACGGCACCGTGCACGCCTCGACCCTGGAAGGGGTGGCGGCCGGACTCGCCTGGGCGGCGGGCCAGTGGCCCCGCCGCTTCGAGGTCGCCGCCCTCCTGGAGGACCCGTCCCGTACGGCGGAGCTGGCCCGGGACCGCTGGTTCGACTGAGCCGCCGGTACGGCCGGCCCCTCACCGCCTGCCGAAACCGCCTGCCGGACACCGCCGGGCGGCCGTCTGCCGGCGGGTGACCGGGGTCCGTTCGTCCGCCCTCCCCGCGGGCGGGGCGGGCCCCGTGCGGTCCCGGCCTTCTCCCGACGGCCGGGGGCAGAGGTCACACCGTGCGTCTGCGGGCCTGCTTCACCGCGCGGTCCACGGCCCAGGCATCGGCGACCGGGCCGAGGTGAGCGAGCTTCTCGGGGTTGATGACCGAGTGGATGGTCCGGATGCTTCCGGCGGCCATGTCGAGGGCGAAGACGTGCAGGATGCTGCCGTCGCGGTCGCGGAAGAGCGCGCCCGGGCCGCCGTTGACGGTCCGCGGTTCGCACGTGATGCCGGTCAGTGCCATCAGGGGATGGACAGTGGTGAGCAGACGGGCCACGTTCTGGGCGCCGGTGGCGCCCCTGGCCTGCCGCGGGGCCTTGCCGCCGCTGTCCCCGACGAGCTGGACGTCGGAGGAGAGCAGGCTCTGCAGTCCGCTCACGTCACCCTGTGAGAGCGCCCGGAAGAATCGTTCCGCCAGCTCCCGTTGGCTCCGGCTGTCGGCGTCGTACCGGGGCCGTCCCTCGCGCATGTGGCGCCGTGCCCGTACGAGCAGCTGACGGCATGCCGCCTCCGAGCGGCCGACCGCCGAGGCGATCTCGTCGTAGCCGAACGCGAACACGTCCCGCAGCACGAACACCGAACGTTCCAGCGGGCTGAGGCGCTCCAGGAGCAGCAGTGCCGCCATCGAGACAGAGTCGGCCAGCTCCGCGGCGCGGGCCGGGTCTCCGTACGGGTCGTCGAGGAGGGGTTCGGGCAGCCACGGTCCGGCGTACTGCTCGCGCCGTAGCCGAGCTGAGCGCAGGACGTCGATCGAGACCCGGGTCACGGTGGTGGACAGGAACGCCTTGACCGACGCCGGCCGGGTGGACGAGGCGTCGTAACGGAGCCAGCTCTCCTGCACGGCGTCCTCCGCCTCGCTCACGCTGCCCAGGATCCGGTAGGCGATCGAGAACAGCAGCGGCCGGAACTCCTCGAACTCCTCGGCCTTGCCCATGCGGAGCCCCCCCTGCGGTCCCGGGCGCCCGGCCGGACCCACGCCGACGAGGCGCCATCGAGGATCCCTGGTGCACGACCCGGCGGCGGCACCCACACGCACCGTCCGGCCGTCATCGATCATGGCACTCCCCGCTCCGGAGAGGAGCGGTTCGGCGGAACTGACGGTCGCCCTGAAGTCCTGCCTGAGGCGCGTCCGTTCGGCGGGTGGCGCGCCGCCGGGTGCGCTGTGACCCACGTCTCCGCGATTCCTCGCGCGGTGGTGTCACAGGACGGAGGGCTGTCTCGTCCAAGGGGCTGATGTCGTCCATCGCGGCCTTCCCCCCGGGGCCGCTTCGGGCCCACGCCCTTCGTCGGGTGAACACAGGTCCTGGATGACGGAGTTCTGTTCGATGGCCCGCCAACTCGCCGATGTCATAGGGAAGGTCACTGTCATGGAAATCATTCGGTACGTGTTCCTCGTCTTCCACCTCTTCGGTTTCGCCGCGCTCCTGGGCGGCATCTTCTTCCAGTTGCGGGGGAAGGACCCGGTGACCGGCATGTACATGGTGACCAGTGCGGTCGTCCAGCTGGTCACCGGCGCGGGACTCATATGGACGAGAACGTCCCTGGACCTCCCGGTGGACGACGCGAAGATGGGAGTGAAGCTGGGCCTGGACGTCCTGGTGGCCGTGGCAGCCCTGGCAGGCATGCGCAACAAGCAGCAGTGGGCCTTCTACGCCGTGGGGACGTTCACGGCGGGCGCGGCCGTCGTCGCCGTCGCCTGGACGTAGTTCCCCGGCGGGGCTCTCCGTTCCCGGCCGCCTCGGCGCGCTCGCGCGACGCCGGGAACGGGCGGATCCCCCCCACCGCCGCTCACGCCCCGGAGCGGCGGCCCACCGGGCGACGAGCGCCCCGCGGACCGCCGCCGGGTGGCCCGTCAGGGGCGGACGTAGGGCCGGGTCATGATCTCCATGTGGTGGCCGTCCGGGTCCTCGAAGTACGCGCCGCGACCGCCGAACAGGGTGTTGGTCCGGCCCGGTTCGGTATGGCGGGGGTCGGCCCAGTAGGTGACGCCGACCGCCTCCAGACGGGCGATCATGGCGTCGAACCGCGCGTCCGGAACGAGGAACGCGTAGTGCTGCGACTGGATCGGTTCGTCGGTCTTCGCGTAGTAGTCGAGCGTCACGCCGTTGCCGAGGTCGACGGGGAGGAACGGCCCGAACGGGGCACCGACCTCCAGCCCCAGGATCGCGGCGATGAACTCCGCCGACAGGTGCCGGTCCGTGGCGTAGACCGCCGTGTGGTTCAGCTGGACGGCGGTCGCCGACAGCCCGGATACGTGCGGGTGCTGCTGGTCGTACGACATCAGTGGTGTCCCCGAGTCTCGTGAGTCCGCTGGAAGGGGGCGCCGCAGGACGGGCGCCGGGAGCGAAGACGCGGAGAACGGGGGCGGGCCTCTCGGGGGTGTCCGGCGGACCTCGGCCCGCCTCGGGCTCACGCCGAGGCCGGGAGCCCCACTCGTGCATGGCCCAAGGCCGACCCGGTAGTCACCCGAGCGACCTTAGCCGTCCGTCATGGGCCGGGGCTACGCCGTTTCCCGGCCTCTCGCGGGACGGGATCGAGCCACCGGCACCCCGGACGGCCTCACGCCCCGAAGCGGCGGCCCACCAGGCGCCAGACGTACTCCAGCAGCACCGAGGCCGCCGCCGCGATGGCCACCGCCGCCCACGGCATGGTGGTGCCCACCAGTTTCAGCGCGAAGAAGTGCTGGAGCCACGGCACCGCGAGGACGATCAGGAACGCCACCCCCATCGAGGCGACCAGCAGGATCCGCCACCAGGTGTACGGGCGGGCGATGATCGCCAGCACCCACATCGACACCAGGAACAGCGTCAGCGTCGCCGCGCTGGTCTCCGCGTCGAGGGCCCCGGGGCCGGAGTAGTGGCTCCCCGCCAGCATGTACGTGAGGAAGGTCGCCGCCCCCGCGATGACCCCGGACGGGATCGCGTACCGCATCACCCGGCGGACGAAGTACGGCTGGGCCCGTTCCTTGTTCGGCGCGAGCGCCAGGAAGAACGCGGGGACACCGATCGTCAGCGTCGAGAGCAGCGTCAGGTGCCGGGGGAGGAACGGGTACTCCACCTGGAAGCAGACCACCAGGATCGCCAGGAGCACCGAGTAGACCGTCTTCGTCAGGAACAGGGTGGCGACCCGGGTGATGTTGCCGATCACCCGGCGGCCCTCGGCGACCACCGACGGCAGGGTCGCGAAGCTGTTGTCCAGCAGCACGATCTGCGCCACCGCCCGGGTCGCCTCCGACCCCGAGCCCATCGAGACCCCGATGTCGGCGTCCTTCAGCGCGAGCACGTCGTTGACGCCGTCGCCGGTCATCGCGACCGTGTGGCCGCGCGACTGGAGCGCCGCGACCATGTTCCGCTTCTGCCTCGGGGTGACCCGGCCGAAGACCGTGTTCTTCTCCATCGCGGTCGCCATCGCGTCCTGGTCCTCCGGCAGCCGCCGGGCGTCCAGCGTGTGCTCGGCGCCCGGCAGCCCGAGCTTTCCGGCCACCGCCCCCACCGAGACGGCGTTGTCCCCGGAGATCACCTTCGCCGCGACCCGCTGGTCCGCGAAGTACCGCAAGGTGTCCCCGGCGTCCGGCCGCAGCCGCTGCTCCAGCACGACGAGCGCGGTGGGTACGGACCCGGCGGCGGCGTCCGGACCGTCCAGGCCGCCCCGCGCCCGGGAGAGCAGCAGCACCCGCAGCCCCTGCCGGTTCAGCTCCTCGATCGAGGCGAGCTCGGGGTCGCCGTCGGGGAGCAGCACGTCGGGGGCGCCCAGCAGCCAGACTGAGTCGGCCGTGCCGTCGGACCCGGCCGAGCCGTCCGTGCCTTCGGCGGCGTCGGCCGAGCCGTCCTCGCGGAAGGCGGCGCCGCTGTACTTGCGGGCCGAGGAGAACGGCAGGGTGTCCGTCACCCGCCAGCCGCCCGGGTCGGGGTGGGCGTCCACGATCGCCCGGAGGCTGGCGTTCGGCCGGGGGTCCGAGCCGCCGAGGGCGCCGAGCACCCGGGACACGTACGCCTCGTCGGCGGAGCCCAGCGGCCGGACCTCGGTCACGTCCATGCCGCCCTCGGTGAGGGTGCCGGTCTTGTCGAGGCAGACGACGTCGACCCGGGCCAGCCCCTCGATGGCGGGCAGCTCCTGGACGAGGCACTGCTTGCGGCCGAGCCGGATGACGCCGATCGCGAAGGCGACCGAGGTCAGCAGCACCAGCCCCTCGGGGATCATCGGCACGATGCCGCCGGCGCTCCGGGCCACCGACTCCTTGAAGTCGTTCTCCTTGACGACCAGCTGGCTGATGACGAGCCCGATCGCGGTCGGGATCATCATCCAGGTCACGTACTTCAGGATCGTGGAGATGCCGCTGCGCAGCTCGGACTGGACGAGGGTGAACCGGGACGCCTCCTCCGCGAGCTGGGCCGCGTACGCCTCGCGCCCGACCTTCGTCGCGGTGAACGCCCCGCCGCCCGCCACGACGAAGCTGCCCGACATCACGGGGTCGCCCGCGCGCTTGAGCACGGGGTCGGCCTCGCCGGTGAGGAGGGACTCGTCGATCTCCAGGTTGTCGGCCTCGCCGACCGTGCCGTCCACCACGACCTTGTCGCCGGGACCCAGCTCGATCAGGTCGCCGAGGACGATCGCGGAGGTGGAGATCTCGGCGGCGGTCCCGTCGCGCCGCACGGTGGGTTTCGCCTCGCCGATGACGGCGAGGCCGTCCAGGGTCTTCTTGGCCCGCCACTCCTGGACGATGCCGATGCCGGTGTTGGCGATGATCACGAACCCGAAGAGGCTGTCCTGGATCGGCGCGACGGCCAGCATGATCACCCAGAGCACGCCGATGATCAGGTTGAACCGGGTGAAGACGTTGGCGCGGACGATCTCGGTGACCGAGCGCGAGGAGCGGACGGGCACGTCGTTGACCTCGCCCCGCGCGACCCGCTCCGCCACCTCGGCGGTGGAGAGCCCCCGGGGGTCGTACGGCGGGGGCGCGGCCTCTGCGGAGGGTGAGCGATCGGGGGGCTGCCCCCCGGAGGTGTCGATGGCCCGCTGCGTCATGGTTCAGACGGTACGGGCGGAACGCCGGGCCAGCCCGGTGGAACGGGGCTGTACAGGGGGCTCCGGCGGGTGTGCCGAGGAAGCGGTCAGCCGGTGCGGTCAGCCGGTGGTGCCCGGCGCGTCCGGGTCGGCGTCGCGCGCCGCCGCTGCGGCCTCGGCCTCGCGGGCGGCGGCGTGGCGCTTGATGGCGGCGTCCCGGCCGCGTACGTACCAGATGCCGATCAGTCCGAGTCCGGCCCCGGCGAGGCAGGTCCACACCCACCAGAGGTGGCCGTGGTCGTCGAACCAGCCGTAGAAGGGGAGCTGCACGAGGAAGAGGACGAACCAGAGGATCGTGCCGCCGGTGATGGTGGCGACGACGGGACCCTCCAGGGGCTCGGGCGCCTCGTGCTTGGGTGTCCACTTCTCCATGGCCCCAGTCTATGGGCCACCCGGACGGGTGCCGTGACGCAGGCCGGGGCGGTGGTAGGGGCTGTGTACATAAGTGCCCCGATCCCAAGCGGCGCAAGGGTCTACGCGCGGAGATAGCGATCTTCGCCTTATGTATTCATACTTAATCCGTTCGGGAATGGCGTGATTTGTTCGTGTAAAAGTCCAAAGACGGCCAGCTTTCCCCCCACCTTGTTCATGGCTCCTACGTACGTCTGAGGTCATACATGTCCGGCACGGCCACCGCAGAGGTCGACCCCAGCCCGCCCAAGGGCGGGATCGACCAGTTCTTCAAGATCTCCGAGCGGGGTTCCACGGTCGCCCGTGAGATCCGCGGCGGATTCGCCACGTTCTTCGCGATGGCCTACATCATCGTGCTCAACCCGATCATCCTCGGCAGCGCCAAGGACATGTACGGCCACCAGCTCGACGGCGGCCAGCTGGTCACCGCCACCGTGCTCACCGCCGCGTTCTCCACGCTGCTGATGGGCGTCATCGGCAACGTGCCGATCGCCCTCGCCGCCGGTCTCGGCGTCAACACCGTCGTCGCCCTCCAGCTCGCCCCCCGCATGAGCTGGGCGGACGCGATGGGCATGGTCGTCCTCGCGGGCATCGTGGTGATGCTGCTCGTCGCCACCGGGCTCCGGGAACGCGTGATGAACGCCGTGCCCACCTCGCTCCGCAAGGGCATCTCGATGGGTATCGGACTCTTCGTCCTGCTCGTCGGCCTGGTGGACTCCGGCTTCGTCTCCCGCATCCCGGACCTCGCCCAGACCACCGTCCCGCTCCAGCTCGGCGGCGACGGTCACCTGCACGGCTGGCCGGTCCTCATCTTCGTGCTGGGCGTGCTGCTCACCCTCGGGCTCATCGTCCGCAAGGTGCCGGGCGCCATCCTGATCTCGATCGTCGCCATGACGATCCTCGCGCTGATCATCAACGCGGCCGTGGACCTGCCGGCCGGCGCCTGGGGCCTCACCGTCCCGGAGTGGCCCGGCAACCCGGTCGCCTCGCCCGACTTCGGGCTGCTCGGCCACTTCAGCCTCTTCGGCGGCTTCTCCAAGGTCGGCGTGCTGACCGGCATCCTCTTCGTCTTCACCGTGCTGCTGTCCTGCTTCTTCGACGCGATGGGCACCATCCTCGGCGTCGGCGACGAGGCGAAGCTGACCGACAAGAACGGCAACTTCCCCGGCATCAACAAGGTGCTGTTCGTCGACGGCATCGCCGTCGCCGCGGGCGGCGCGACCTCCTCCTCGGCCTCCACCTGCTTCGTGGAGTCCACCGCGGGCGTCGGCGAAGGGGCGCGTACCGGTCTCGCGAGCGTGGTCAGCGGCCTGCTCTTCACGGTGGCCCTGTTCCTGACCCCCCTGGCGACCATGGTCCCCTCGCAGGCCGCCACCCCGGCGCTGGTCGCGGTCGGGTTCCTGATCGTCGCGAGCTCGGTCCGGGGCGTCGACTGGAGCGACTTCACCCTCGCCATCCCGGCGTTCCTCGCCATGGTGATGATGCCGTTCACCTACTCCATCACCAACGGCATCGGCATCGGCTTCATCGCCTTCAGCGCGATGCGGCTGGCGGCGGGCCGGGGCCGTGAGGTGCCGGTGGCCATGTACGTGGTGTCGGCCGTCTTCGTCTTCTACTACGCGATGCCGGCCCTCGGCCTCACCTGATCCGACCCTGCCCACGACGGTGGCCCCGCACTCACGAACGAGTGCGGGGCCGCTTGCGTGAGGGCCCGGCCGACCGGATCGCCCGACCCGCCGCCCGCCTTCCGCCCCGGCGCCCGGTCACGTGATCCGGTCCACCGGGTCCTGCCGGCCCTGGGGCCCGTAGAACTTCTCCGTCTCGTCGACCGCCGACTTGAAGCGTTCGTCGAAGTCGTCGCGAACGAGCGTCCGGACCACGTAGTCCTGGACGCTCATTCCGCGTTTTGCGGCGTGCTGCCGGAGCCGGTCGAGCAGCTCACCGTCGATCCGCAGGCTGAGTACTGTCGATCCCATGCCAAGCAGGGTCGCCGCCCCGGCGCGCTTTTGGTGTGACTTTCCGCGCCTGACTCACTCGTTCGGGTGAGGAGATTCTCGCGCGTACCACCGATTGGTCTTTAGTTAAAGTAATGAGATACCCTAAGGACCATGCCTGACCTGATCCACGACGGCGACAGTGCCGCCGCCGTGAGCTCCCTCCGCTCCGCCGTGATGCTGCTCGGCCGACGCCTCAAGCACCAGCGTGTCGACGAGTCGCTGAGCCCCACCGAGATGTCGGTGCTCGGCACCCTCGCCCGCTGCGGCTCGGCCACCCCCGGTGAGCTGGCCCGCAGGGAGCACGTCCAGCCCCCGTCGATG
Source organism: Streptomyces sp. NPDC001493 (assembly GCF_053597235.1). Lineage (NCBI taxonomy): Bacteria > Bacillati > Actinomycetota > Actinomycetes > Kitasatosporales > Streptomycetaceae > Streptomyces > Streptomyces sp. NPDC001493. Next base: position 115,863 of record NZ_JBSFHV010000021.1, on the reverse strand, counting down.
ACTCGCATCGTCGCGTTGCTGGAGGCCAAGGGACTGGTCAGTCTCGAACCGCACCCCGATGACCGTCGTCAGAAGAGGGTCAGCCGGACTGAGCAGGCCGAGGCCATGCTCAGTGAGAGCCGCACGAAGCGGAACGCCTGGCTGGCCGGACTCGCCGAGGGCCTGGACGAGGACGAGTGGGAGAAGCTCAGGGTCGCCGCACCCGTGCTCGAGAAGCTCGCCCACCTGTGACGCCCCGGGCCGGACGGACCACAGCCGCCGCGCTCGACGTCGCCGTTCCCTCGTCACCTGCCAGCATTCACCCACGCCGAGGAGATGAACCCTTTTGAGTACGGGATCCGGAGCAGACTCCGCCCCCGCACCGACCGCCACCCACGACAGCTCGACCGGCGGGACCTTCTCGTCGCTGAAGATCCGCAACTACCGCCTGTTCGCCACGGGCGCCGTGATCTCCAACACCGGTACCTGGATGTCCCGCATCACGCAGGACTGGCTGGTCCTCAGCCTCACCGGGTCCGCCGCGGCCGTGGGTATCACCACGGCCCTCCAGTTCCTCCCGATGCTGCTCTTCGGCCTGTACGGCGGCGTGGTCGCCGACCGCTTCCCGAAGCGCAAGCTCCTGCTCGTCAGCCAGACCCTGCTCGGCCTCTGCGGCGTGTCCCTGGCCACCCTGACCCTCGCGGGTCTCGTACAGGTCTGGCACGTCTATCTGATCGCGTTCCTGCTCGGCATGGTCACGGTCGTGGACAACCCGGCCCGCCAGTCCTTCGTCTCCGAGATGGTCGGACCGAAGCAGCTCCGCAACGCCGTCAGCCTGAACTCCGCGAACTTCCAGTCCGCCCGCCTCATCGGCCCCGCCATCGCGGGTGTCCTGATCACCACGGTCGGCAGCGGCTGGGCCTTCATGTTCAACGGCCTGTCCTTCATGGCACCCCTCGTCGGCCTGCTGATGATGCGGACGAGTGAGCTCCACCAGACGGTGATCGTCCCCCGCGCCAAGGGCCAGCTCCGCGAGGGCCTGCGGTACGTGAAGGGGCGGCCGGAGCTGATCTGGCCCATCGCCCTGGTCGGCTTCGTCGGAACCTTCGGATTCAACTTCCCGATCTGGCTCACCGCCTACGCCGACGAGGTCTTCCACGGTGGCGCCGGCATGTACTCCTTCTTCAACATCCTGATGGCCTGCGGCTCCCTCATAGGAGCCCTGCTGGCCGCCCGGCGCCGCTCCTCACGGCTGCGGATGGTCGTCGCGGCGGGCACCCTCTTCGGGCTGCTGGAGGTCGCCGCCTCGCTCTCGCCGGCCGTCTGGATCTTCGCGATCCTGCTGGTGCCGATCGGGATGCTCGGCATGACGACCAACATCAGCGCCAACACCAGCGTCCAGATGGCCGCCGACCCGGCCATGCGCGGCCGGGTGATGAGCCTGTACATGATGGTCTTCGCCGGCGGTACGCCCGTCGGGGCCCCGATCGTCGGCTGGATCAGCGACACGTACGGCCCCCGCATCGGCTTCGCGTTCGGCGGCGGCATATCCCTGCTCGCCGCCCTGGTCATCGGCTTCGTCCTGGCCCGCCTCGGCGGCCTGAGGGTGAAGGTGGACCTCCGCCCGGGGCGCCCTCACGTCCGCTTCGTCCCGCGCGAACAGCTGGCGACGGCGGCGTAGACCGAGCGATCGCTGACACCGTTCCGCCCTCCTTCCCGCGCGCGGGGGAAGGAGGGCGGAACGGTTTTGTGCGGTCGGGCTTCTGCGGGTCGGGCTTCCGCGCCCGGGCCTCTGCGGGTCGTCCTTGCGCCGCTCAGTCGCGGGGGAACTCGTCCGTGCTCAGGACCACGCCGACGGGGGTGGCGGTGAGGTCGATCGGCGTCCCGAAGACGACCGTCAGCTCGCTGCCGTACGTACCCTCGCGCGGCTCCCGGAAGACGTGGCACTTCCCGTCGTACGGGTCGGCGATGAGGTACACCGGGACGCCGGCGGCGGCGTACGCGTCCTTCTTCGGGCCGTAGTCGTTGCGCGCGGTGTCCTTGGAGATCACCTCGGCCACGAACTCGACCCCGGTGAAGAGCCAGTTCCCCTTCGCGTCGCGCGCCGCACCCTCCTTCAGCGCCAGCACGTCGGCCGCGAAGCCGTTGAGATGACCGGGGAAGTCGACGCGTACGTCGGACTTGAGGCGCGTGCGTGGGTAGGTCGCCCGGAGCTGTTCGAAGAGATCGGCGATGATGTCCCAGTGGTTGTTGCGCTGAGGCGACCTGCAGATGTTTCCCCCGACGATCTCGGTCTTGATTCCCTCGGGGAAGGGCATCCTGTCGAGCCACTCGAACATGGCGTCCAAGGTCCGCTCGTCGGTCTCTTCGGCCATCTCGATCCTGTCGGTCTCCGCGACGGTCATCGTGGCACTCCTCCCCGGCAGCCTCCTGCGTCGGGGCAGCCACGCCGTACAACGATACGTACGGCCTCCCGGGCACGCGGGCAACTGCGAGACTCGCCCGCATGAGCAGCCAGCAAGCCGACACCGGCAGTGCGCACCAGCGCCTCTTCGCCGCCGTCCTGCCGCCCGCCCCCGCCGTCGAGGAGCTGCGGAACGCCGTCGCCCCGCTGCACGACCTGCCCGGGGCGCGGGCTCTGCGGTGGAGCGGGACGGCGGGGTGGCACTTCACGCTCGCCTTCTTCGGGGAGGTGGACGAGGCGCTGCTGCCGGACCTGTACGCGCGGCTGGAGCGCGCAGCCCACCGGAGCGAGCCGTTCCCGCTCCGGGTGCACGGCGGCGGCCGGTTCGACGGGCGGGTGCTGTGGGCCGGGGCGGCGGGCGGGCTCGACGCGCTGCGGCTGCTCGCGGAGCGCGCCCACGCCGCCGCCCGCCGGGCGGGTGTCCCTATGGAGGAGCACCACCGCTACGCGCCCCACCTCACGCTCGCGCGCAGCCGTACGGACGTGGACCTGCACCCGTTCACCGGCGCGCTGGAGGGATTCGAGGGGGTGGCGTGGGAGGCGGACACGCTGAGCCTGGTCCGCAGCAACCTGCCGGTCTCCGGAGTGCCGGGGGAGCAGCCGCGGTACGAGGTGGTGCGCGCCTGGCCGCTGGGGCGGTGAGCGGGGCCGGCGGGCGGGGAGGGCGACCGGGGCGGGACGGGCGGGCGGAGGGAGCGACCGGGGCGGGTGACGGGGGAGGCCGGTGGGGCGGTTAACCTCGTCGGGTGGATCCGAAGACCAGAAACCGCATCATGGCCACCGTTCTCGTGCTGATGTTCGTCGTCGTCGCCGTGGCGGCGGCCGTGGGCAACTGACGACCGCCCTCCCCGGCGACGCCCCGGGCGTCCCGGCCGACGGCTGACCGCCGACCGGGAACCGCTCACCGGGTCCGCCGGTCTACCAGGCGAAGCTCTCCGGGGACGGGCCCGGGCCGGGGAAGATCTCCTCCAGCGAGGCCAGCACCTCCTCGGACAGCTCCAGCTCCACCGCGCGCAGCGCGGAGTCGAGCTGCTCGCGGGTGCGCGGGCCCGAGATCGGGCCGGTGATGCCCGGGCGGGTCAGCAGCCAGGCCAGGCCGACCTCGCCGGGTTCGAGGCCGTGCTTGTCGAGCAGGTCCTCGTACGCCTGGAGCTGGGCGCGCACCTTCGGGTCCGCGAGGCCCTCGGCGGAGCGGCCGGTGGTGGACCGGGCACCGCCGCCCTCGCGCTCCTTGCGCAGCGCGCCGCCGAGCAGCCCGCCCTGCAGCGGCGACCAGGGGATGACGCCGAGGCCGTACTCCTGGGCGGCCGGGATGACCTCCATCTCGGCGTCGCGGGCCATCAGGTTGTACAGGCACTGCTCGCTGACCAGGCCGAACGAGCCGAGGCGCTTGGCCGTCTCGTTGGCCTGGGCGATCTTGTAGCCGGCGAAGTTGGACGAGCCCGCGTACAGGATCTTGCCCTGCTGGATCAGTACGTCGATGGCCTGCCAGATCTCCTCGGCAGGGGTGGACCGGTCGACGTGGTGGAACTGGTACAGGTCGATGTGGTCCGTCTGGAGCCGCTTCAGGCTGGCGTCGACGGCCCGGCGGATGTTGAGCGCGGAGAGCTTGTCGTGGTTGGGCCACGCCTCGCCGTCCGGGCCCATGTTCCCGTAGACCTTGGTGGCGAGGACGACCTTGTCGCGGCGGTCGCCGCCCTGCGCGAACCAGGTGCCGAGGATCTCCTCGGTGCGGCCCTTGTTCTCGCCCCAGCCGTAGACGTTCGCGGTGTCGAAGAAGTTGACGCCCGCGTCGAGTGCGGCGTCCATGAGCGAGTGACTGTCGGATTCGTTGGTCTGCGGGCCGAAGTTCATCGTCCCGAGAACGAGGCGGCTGACCTTGAGGCCCGTGCGTCCGAGCTGCGTGTACTTCATGACTCCCCACCCAACGCCTTCGAGTGCGCTCGAAGCAAGGGGCACCGCCTGCCGGTCGTCGTCGCTGTCCACGAGCGGCAGGCGGCGATGGAGCCCCGCTCCTCAGTTCTTGCTGGCGAGTGACAGCGAGTCGCCCACGCTGCCCGGGAGGTTGCGCCGCTCAAAGGCCAGACGGTGCGGCCTGTGAGTTAGTCCTTATGGGCGATCGCGCCCGACTCGGGCTGGATCGATTAACCATCGAGGTGCCCGAGTATTTCATTTACGAATTGCGCTCGATCGGCAGACTCTACGACTTCCTGAGCCCATACGGCAGCCGCATCCTCCCAAACTCGATCGGTGCGGACGCGCGGCCCTAGATTCTCGGCGACACGTCTAGACCATGCGTGATGATTTTCAAGTCGTTTGGCGTCCTCGACTGCGTCCAGCAAGTTTCCGGTTCGGACGCCGAGCCTAAGTGCGACGATATCCCAATAGTTTTCATCCGTATTCTCGAATACCTCTCGCTCGGGCGCAGAAATTCCAGGTATTTTTATGCATCCGATCGTGAGGTCTTGATCGGCGTCAAGTACTCCAATCGATTTCCCGGGCAATTTTTCCTCATCTGCGAGCTGCCCGAGAGTCTTTACTGTACTGGCGGGGCCTACTGGGGTGATAGAAACCCGCCGCCGTAGATCGGGGCTCTCATTTGATATGAGCGCGTCGATCATGACTGCCGCTTCTTTGTCTTCACAGTAAAGGGTCAATTCGGTGTGATCCACGTCGTCCATGAGGGACATGGCAAAATCTGGAGTAACGCCGTAGATGATGTCACGGTTACCGTGCCGTTCGACTTGGATATATACTCTTGCCTCGGTGGGTAGCTGTTCTAGGATATATGGCGAATGTGTAGAGAGGATGAATTGAATTCTTTGTTTGTGGGCTATGGAGAACAATTCAGCCATGAGGCGGCGCTGTGCTCTTGGGTGGAGAGATGACTCGATCTCATCAATTATCACAAGCGAGTTTCGCGGCGCCGTTCGTAGTAGATTCACAAGGTCTGTGGTTGCGTCCTCTCCAGCGCCCTGATGGAAATTAGAATACTCTCCTTCGGCTGTCGAGAGGATTCCGATCTGCTTCTGTTCGTACTTGGCCATTTTGCCGGCCGTGTACGACTTGTTCATGATTCTCGCAAGCATATTCCTGTCGGTGTCTGAAAACTCGGTTTCGTCCCCGCGGAATGTCGCCTGTTTTGCGATTTTTCCGTAGCCGATGAGAGTGTCAATCGGCTGAATTCGGCTGATGTCGAGGAAGAATACTGGGCGGCTCTTTCGCTCTGGCATTCCGCGCCATCGCTTGCTCGGCTTGCGCAGGTCGTATGAATCTCCAGATACTCCGAGGTGAAACTGGTAGTGAAGGTTAACCTTTTCGACAACTTCCCATGGAGTGTTGGGGAAGAAGTCATCCGGATAGAAAGTTCTCATTGCGGGAAGTTTGTCCGGGGCGCGGTACGCGGCTGCGGCAGTCTTGAGCACGGTGCTCTTGCCGGCGCCGTTCTCACCCGCAATTGCAGTTACGGGGAACCTAAATTCAACCGTTTCTCCTGTCCATCCGCGGAGCCCGCTTATGGTGACTGCATCCAGGAATTGTGGCCACCCCTTTTCTGAATAGCGATCCATGTTCCAATCGCTAGTGAGTGGACGGATCGTTTTCGAAATGCGCGCATTGCTCATTCTGTTCCTGGCTTTTCAAGGGGAGTGGTCCAATGATCCGTTCCTTAGCTTAAGGCGCCTGCGCGTCGGGGTATAGGGGTGAAAGCGCTGGGATTGATGGCATGCGGTGGGCTCCGGTGTCCGGTCAGTTGCTGTGGCGGTTTGGCAGCAATTGCCTTGCTGACGGGTGTTGAAGTCGCTCGCCCAGTGCGGCATGCGTCCGATTTATTCATATTTAAGGGGTGAACTGTGGTGGATCGAGTCTGTCGGTGGCTTTGGTGGTCCTTCGAGGCCCTACTCGTCTTGCCGGCGAAATGCCCGCGAACCGGTCCAGCGCCGCGAGTTCGGCGTGGGTGGTGGCCGCGCCGCCCAGGTGTCCGGCGTCGCCGATGACGGTCAGCTCCGCGTCCGGCCAGGCGCGGGCCAGCTCCCACGCGGTCGTCAGCGGGCCGCCCAGGTCGAACCGGCCGTGGATCAGCGCCCCCGGGATGCCCGCGAGCCGTCCCGCGTCCCGGATGAGCTGCCCGTCCTCCAGCCAGGCGGCGTGCGCGAAGTAGTGCGCGCAGATCCGGACGAACCCCAGCCGGTCCCTCGGCGGCCTGCCGGTGTACGCGGGCGGCTGCCCCTCCGTCGACAGCACCGCGTCCTCCCAGGCGCACCAGTCGGCCGTCGCCCGTTCCCGTACGGCCGGGTCGGCGCTCTCCGTCCGCCGGGCGTACGCGGCGACCAGCGCGGCGGCCGACGGCCGGGGGTCCGTCACCTCGGGGACGCCCGCCCGGAAGCGGTCCCAGGCCTCGGGGAAGATCCGGCCGACGCCCCGGTAGAGCCAGTCGATCTCGCTGGGGCGGGTCGTGGTGACGGCCGAGAGCACGATCTCCGTGACGCGTTCCGGGTGCGCCTCGGCGTACGCCAGGGAGAGCGTCGCCCCCCAGGACCAGCCGAACAGCAGCCACGCCTCGATGCCGAGGTGGACGCGGAGCCGCTCCATGTCGGCGATCAGGTGGGCGGTGGTGTTGTGCCGCAGGCCGGTCGCCGGGTCGGCGGCGTGCGGGAGGGAGCGGCCGCAGCCGCGCTGGTCGAAGAGGACCACCCGGTACAGCTCCGGATCGAAGCGCTGCCGGGCCCACGGCTTGCAGCCGGAGCCGGGGCCGCCGTGCACGACGAGCGCGGGCTTCCCGTCGGGGTTGCCGCAGACCTCCCAGTGGACGAGGTTGCCGTCGCCGACGTCGAGCAGGCCGTGGTCGTACGGCTCGACGGGCGGGTAACCCGCGCCGGGTTCGCGGTGCATGCGGTTCCTCCTGGGCGGCCGGGAAGGGGTCAGCCTACGAGGGGGATCGGGGCGGTGCGCGACCCGGGCCGCGTACGCTCGGAGGCGTGAACGTCGTACCCCGGAACCTCGTCGTACTCGCCGACGCCCTCGCCCAGGCGGGCCCGGACGGCCGGGGCGCGCTCTGGCGACTCGCCGAGCAGGGGCGGGAGTTGGACGCCAATCTGGTACGGCTGCCGCCGGACGCGGAGGTCGGCGAGCACCAGGAGGACACCCTCGACGTGCTCCTCGTGGTCCTCGCGGGCAGCGGGACGATCGTCACCGGGGGCAGCGGGGTAATCGGTACCGGGGGCAGTGGGGTGATCGTCACCGGGGGCAGCGGGGTAATCGGTACCGGGGGCAGTGGGGTGATCGTCACCGGGGGCAGCGGGACGGTCGGCACCGGGGACACCGCGCTGCCGCTCACTCCGACCACGGTCACCTGGCTGCCCCGCACCTCCCGCCGCGCCGTCCGGTCCGGACCCGAGGGCCTGGCGTACCTCACCGTCCACCGCCGCCGCCCCGGCCTCGCGATCGCGCCCGCACCGCCCGCGCTCTCCCGGAACGAGCCCGAGGGCGGCGAGGCCCCGTGCGCGCTCGACCGGGTCTGCCCGGAGTGCGGACGACTCGCTGAGGGGCCGGAGGGGCGGGCGCCGAAGTTCTGCGCCGAGTGCGGGGAGCGGCTCGGCGGGTGCTGAGCACGGAATCCGCTCTCACCGGCGGGTGGTTCAGGCGTCCTCGCACTCGGTCAGCTTCGGCCGGTTCGGCGCGGACTCGTTGGCCATCAGCTTCGCCAGGTGCTCGGTGTACAGGTCCTCCCACTCCTGGCCGTTCACGATTTCCCGCAGCGCCGCGCACACCTCCTTCTTCAGCTCGGGCTCGCCCGGCACCATCGCCACGCCGTACCCCTCGGCGCCGCCCGCGTTGCTGATCTGCTGGAGCTTGTCCGGGTCCTGCCCGACGTAACCGGCGAGGATGATGTCGTCGGTGGACACGGCGGAGATCCCGCTCTTGTCGTCCAACAGGTAGTCCACGCAAAGCTGGTACGAACTCTGCCGCTTCGTGAGGTTGTACCCGGCCTCCACCAGCCACCCCTCGTACGTCGAGCCCCGCACCGTACAGACCTGGGCCTTGTCGCTGATCAGGTCGGCGGCGTCGGTGTACGCCGGCTTCTTGTCCTTGCGTACGAGGAAGCTGCGCAGCGCCGTGTAGTACGGCCCCGCGAAGACGATCCCCTGCTGCTTGCGTTCCGGGGTGATGCTGTAGCTCGCTATCACCAGATCGACACGCCCCGCGGAGAGCATCGACGCCCGGTTCTCGCTGTTCACCGGCACGAAGCGGATGTCCTTCATCGCGTAGCCCATGCGCCGTGCGATCCGGGTGGCGAGGTCTATGTCGTACCCGGCGTACGAACCGTCCGGCTGCCGCTGGCTCAGTCCGGGCTGGTCGTCCTTGACACCGATCTTCAGCTCGACGTGCCCCTGCTTGTACGTGGGCGCGGGCGTGCCCCCGTGCTGCCAGGCCAGCCAGCCGCCACCGGCCAGCAGCACCGCGCAGCCGACCGCCGCCACACCGAGCACGGTGCGCCGGCGGCGGGGCTTCGGCGCCCGACCGTCGCCCTCCTCGGAGTCTCCGGCGCCATTGCCGTCGCCGTCGTGCGGGGGGAGGCGGAGGGGCTGGTTCCGGCGGTGGGTCGGCGGGTCGAGCGCCGGGGGATCGCTGGTGACGGCCATCAGCATCGCCTCGGTCTCCCGGGCGGACGGCCGGTCCTTCGGGTCCTTCCGCAGCAGCGCCCGGATCACGGGGGCGAGCGGGCCCGCGTGCTCCATCGCGGGCAGCGGCTGCTCGTACACGGCGATGAACACCTCGTACGAGCTGAGGCCGTTGAAGGGGGCGCGGCCCTCGACCATCTCGAAGAGCGTCACCCCCAGCGACCACAGGTCGGACGCCGAGGTGCCCGGCTTCGGCAGCGCCTCGCCGCCCCGGTGGACCAGCTCGGGCGCGAGGTACTTCGGCGTGCCGATGATCTCCTGCGACTTGGTCAGCTGGACGGCACCCTCGAAGGTGGCGATCCCGAAGTCCATCAGCAGGGCACGGCCGTTGGGCCGGAAGAGGATGTTGTGCGGCTTGACGTCCCGGTGCAGCACCCCCGCCTCGTGCACCGCGCGCAGCCCGCGCAGCACCTGGAGGGCGATCCGGGCCGCCTGGGCCACCGGCAGCCGGCGCTGCTCGCGCAACAGGTCCGCCAGGGAACGGGCGTTGAGCAGCTCCATCACGATCCAGACCTGGTTGCCGGCCTCGATCACGTCGTGCACGGCCACCACGTTCTGGTGCCCGATCCGGGCGATGGCCTGCGCCTCGCGCCGCGCCCGCTCGACCCACTGCGCCTGCGTGTCGGGCTCCACGGCCCCCCGGTAGAGCAGCCCCTTGACCGCCACCCGCCGCCCCAGACGCCGGTCCAGCGCCTCCCAGACGACACCCATCCCGCCCCGGCCCAGCTGGCGTTGGAGCTCGTAACGGTCGGCGATCACCATGTGCGGCCGGAGCTCGGGCTCCGACTCGGTGGCGCCCCCGAGAGGCTCGGGCGCCGCGCCTGCGGGGTGGCCGTCCGCCGGGTGCGGGTCCGCGGGGTGGGCGCCTCCGGCGTGGGCGTCCGCGGGGTGCGGGTCTCCTGGGCGTGTGTCTCCGGGGCGCGTGCCTCCGGAATGCGCGTCTCCGGGGTGCGTACCTCCGGAATGGGCGCCTCCGGGGTGCGCGTCTCCGGGGTGCGCGTCTCCGGAATGGGCGCCTCCGGGATGTGCCTCTCCGGAATGGGCGTCTGCGGGATCGCCGTCGAAGCCTCGTTCCGGCTCGTCGGCCGTTCCCTCGCTGTGCATGCGACCCCCTGTGCACTACATGGAAGCAACAGGGTAGACGGTCCGTCAGTGCCTGATCGTGCCCACCGACTTGCGGTTCTGTCACGCTTCGGTGGGTGGTGGGGGCATCGAGTGGGGGCATCGACCCGCCCGCCCTCACCCCTCCTCGTTCTCCTTCTCCTTCTCCTGTTCCTTCTGTTCGCCCTGCTCCTCCTGCTCCTCCTGTTTCCGTTCCAGCGTCTCTTCGAGGCGGGCGGTGTCCTCCCCGGTCCACCCGGGCGGCCGGGTCACGGCGGCCCAGGCCGCGACGGGGAGGGTGCCGAACCGGTGCCCGTACCCCACCGGGACGGAGTCGGACACCGCGAGGTCGCAGGTCACCTGCCAGAAGGTGACGAGCGGGTACCACCGCATCCCGGGGGAGACGTCGGGCGCCTTCGGTCCCACGAGCCACTGCGGCCGAGATGTCAGCAGATCGGGGGACCACCACGTCACCGGGTCGGAACCGTTCTGGAGGTACACGATCCGGGGCGCGTCCCAGGCGGCGTCGGCCGGCCGGTCGAAATCGGGCTCGCGGCGGGCGTACCGCACGGTGCGCCCGTCCCGGTAGACCGGCAGCCAGAGCGGACTTCCCCGGTCACGGGCCTTGCCGAGCTTCTCCCACATCGGGTTCCGCAGCGTCGGCCCGACCAGCAGGGCGCCGTCGCTGCGGGCGGTCATCCGCGCGAGTTCGCCGTCGAACGCACCCTCGGTGGCGTACGAACCGAGGGACTCGCCGGACACCAGCAGCCGGGGGCGTTCGCCCGGGGGCAGCGCCGACCAGTGGTCGTACACGGCGTCGAAGAGCGCGGAACCGGCCACGGCGGCCTCGCTCTCGGTGAGGAACGAGAGCCAGCTCGGCAGGTACGAGTACTGGAGGGCGACCTCCGCGCTGTCCCCGCCGTACATGTACTCCAGCGGCTTGGCGAGACTCTCGTTGACCCAGCCGCTCCCCGTCGTACCGAACACCACCAGCACCTTCCGGCGGAACGCGCCGGTCCGCTCCAGCTCCCGTACGGCGAGATCCGCGCGTCCCTCCAGGGTCGCCGAGGACTCCAGCCCGACGTACACCCGGACCGGGTCCGTCGCCGGGGCGCCGGTGAACGCGGAGATCTCCGCCCGGGTGGACGCGTGGCCGACGAAGTCCCGGCCGTTCTTCCCCAGCGAGGACCAGCTCTCCAACGAGGACGGGCTGCCCGAGAGCGTCGGCAGCAGCGGCCGGGCGATGCCCTTGCTGGTCGACCCGTTCGTCAGCGACGCGCTGCTCTCCACGAGGTCGACCAGCCCGCGCAGCAGGAAGCCCTGGACCACCCCCACCACCACGACCACCGCCACCGAGGCCGCCACCATCAGCGCCCACGGCCGGGGCACCAGCCGCTCCAGCGGACGCGCCAGGGTCCGCGTACCCAGCCGCACGGACCGGGCCAGCGCCACCAGCAGCCCGCAGAGCAGCAGCGCCACGAAGGGCACCAGCGCCCACTGCCACCACACCACCCCCGGCTCCATGTCGACCGCCCGCCGCGCGTCGCCCTGCCAGTGCACGCTCCGCGCGGTCACCGCGACGACCGCCGCGACCCCCAGCGGTACGAGCATCAGCCACGCCCACCGGCGCGTCGCCCCGCCCGGCCGCACCCCGCAGCGCCGCGCGAACCACCCCAGGACCGCCCCCACGCCGTAACCGGCCGCCGCGGTGACCCCGGCCGCCAGCGACTGGACCAGCCACGAGCGGGGGATGAGCGAGGGCGTGAACGAGGCGGCGTAGAAGAGCACCGCCACCAGGACCCCCGCCCAGCCGGGCCGCCGCCGCACCACCGGGCGCCGGACGAGACGCGCGGCGCGGCGGGGGCGGTCGCCCTCGCGGGGCGATCTGGTCGATCCGGCGGGTTCGGTCGGGCCGGATGGCTCGGATGGTTCGTGCTGTCCGGGCGGTTCGTTCGGGCCGGTCGATCCGCCACTGTCGGTCATGGGGCCTCCCGGGTCGCTTCGGCCGCAGTCACCCGGCCGCTCCAGAGGCACGCTAGGCGGAACGGTACGCCACCGGTCGGCGACACCCTGTGACGGTGACGATCCGTGGGTGGGCGGGCGGGCGCGGGGGCGAGCGGTGGGGTGGGGTGCCCGTGCGGCTCGTGCACGAGTTGCCCGGGCAGGGGGCGGCGCCGAGAGTGGACCCACGTGAGGAGAGGGAGCGGGAGAGGGAGGGAGCGGGAGTGGGCGAAGGTGCGGGAGGCGACATGACCGAGGGGCGGCGGCTGCCCCCGAGGCTTCCCTTGAACGGGGCGATCGCGCTGACCATCGCCATCCTGGTCGCCACCAACCTCGTCAACCACGTCTTCCTCCACGGCTGGGGCCTGGTCGTCTCCCTGGTCGTCACCGCGATCCTGCTCGGCGTGTGGAAGTGGTCCGGCGGCACCTGGCCCGAGGCCGGTCTTGGGCGCGGCACCTGGGCGCGCGGCGCCCGCTGGGCTGCCGTACTCATCGGCCTGGTCGGACTCGTCTACCTGGTCGGCGCGCTGCTCCCCGCCACCCGCGACCTCTTCGAGGACCAGCGCAACAGCGGCCTCTCCGGCGCCGAGGTCGCCTGGCGCATGCTGATCCAGGTCCCCATCGGCACCGTGCTGCTGGAGGAGGTCGCGTTCCGCGGGGTGCTGTACGGGCTCCTCGTACGCGCCCGGGGCACGGTCACCGCCACCGTCGTCTCCTCCGCCCTCTTCGGGATGTGGCACATCCTCCCGTCGCTGCACCTGGCCACCGACAAACCCGCGCTCGCCGGGTTCTTCGGCACCTCCTCCGCCGGAACGGTGATCGCGGCGGTCGTCGCCGACATCGGCGCGGTGCTGTTCACCGGGGCCTCCGGTGTCCTCTTCTGCGAGCTGCGCCGACGCAGCGGCAGCCTGCTCCCCCCGATGGGCCTGCACTGGGCGACCAACGCGCTGGGATACCTGACGGGGTTCCTGCTGCGGTAACGCGGTTCTGCGGACTTTTGTCCTCCGGTAACGCGGTCCTGCGGTAATGCCGTTGCGGGCGTTCGCGCACCCGGTTTACGGTCCTCCGGCCCGCCCGGGCCACCCAGCCGTTCGACGGAGACTCCCTTGCCCCTGCGCATCACCCCGCTCGCCGAGCCCCCGCTCGCCGAGCCTGGCCATGGCCCGTCGGCGGGCCCGTCGGCGGACTCGTCCCCCGGCCCGTCCTCGTACCGCCTCGTCTGGCTCGCGGAGGAGGTGCCCGGCGGTGGTGGCGGCCCGGCGGCCATCGATCCCCCCGCGTACCCGGTGGGATCGGCGTACCTGCGGCTCTCCACCGCAGCCGGCCGGGACCACCTCGCCGAACTGGACCTCGCCGTGCACCCGGCCGCCCGCCGCACCGGCATCGGAACCCGCCTGCTGGACGCGGCCCTCGCGGGCGCCCGGGCCGAGGGCCGGCGCACGGTGACCGCCCAGGTGGCGCTGGCGGGCGGGCAGGAGGGTGGTGACGGCGGTGTGGCGGTGGAGTTCCTGACGGGCCGAGGCTTCCGGGTGGTCCTCACCCTGGCCTTCGCCCGCCTGGCGACAGCCGACGCCGACCCGGTTGCCCTTGCCGCCTTGGCCGCCGAGCCCCACCCGGGCTACCGGCTGACCGCCTGGAGCGGAACCGTCCCCGACGAGCTGGCCGAGACGTTCGCCGGTTCACGGTGGGCGATGGACGACATGCCGATGGACGAGATGGACCACGGCAAGGAGACCTGGGACGTGGACCGGGTACGAGCCGTCGCCCGCGCCGTCGAACAGCGCGGCGAACTCCTGCACACGGTCGCCGCCGTCAGCGAGGCGGACGGCACGATCGTCGGCTTCACCGAACTGGTCGTCCCCGGCGGCGGTACGGGTGAGGGCCTGCACTACGGAACCGGCGTCCTGCCCGCCCACCGCGGACGCGGCCTGGCCCGCTGGATGAAGGCCGAGTCGATCCGTACCGCCCTGGCCGCACACCCCGCCCTCACCGGCCTGGTGACCGACACGGCCGACGGCAACGCCCCGATGCGCGCGGTGAACGACGCCCTCGGCTACGTACCGACGCACCGGTCGGTCTTCCTCCAGCGGGAGTTGGGGGACTGAGGGGCCTGTGTCAGCTCTCGCTGAGGGCGCGGCGCAGGGTCGCCACCACGTCGAGGTGCGGGAAGCGCCGGCCGATCTCGGACCCGGCCCGTTCGAGGAGTTCTTCGAGTAAGACCGGGGCCGCGCCGTAGAGCAGCGAGCGGAGGTAGGGAACGACCTCGGATTCCTGCGCGGGGAGCAGGAGTTCGGCACGCAGGGGTGCTCCCTCGCTCTTGTACCGCGCCGGGGGAAGCCCCACCTTCTCGGGGTGGACGCACACGGGGGTGCCGTCGGCGCTGTACCGGTGGCCGTCGGCCGGCCGGAACGGGCAGGCGGCGGTGGGCCGCTCGTGCACGTCGAACTCTCCTACGGGGAGCCGCCGCGAGGGACAGATGCCGCAGGCGCGGTGCAGTACGTCGCCGTTGACGAAGGGCTCGGACATGGGGGGAGCGTAGGCGGTGTGGGGTCGGGCGGGGGTCGGGGTGGGGGCGAGGTGCGACTGGCTGGGTGGTCGGTGTTGCGGGAGTTGGGGGTTGTCGGCGCGGTGGCGTGGTGAACTGAATGCCATGGCAGCGGGGTTGGCGCTGGCGGGCGCTATGTCGGTAAGGTCCGAGTCGGCGAAGTTGGCCCAGGAGGCCACTTCTCACGGAAGAACCTGCAGGTCAGGAAGAGTGCTCCCGCGCGTGCGGGGATGGTCCCGGGAACACGAAGACCGCGCAGGGCTGGGAGCTGTGCTCCCCGCGCGTGCGGGGATGGTCCCGGGCACTCGCTCGACGTCACCACGGAGAAGGGGTGCTCCCCGCGCGTGCGGGGATGGCCCCCGGGTGTGGGCGTGGGCCCAGCGGGTGTACTCGTGCTCCCCGCGCGTGCGGGGATGGTCCCGCGACGCAGCCCCCGGCGATGGGCACCACGCAGTGCTCCCCGCGCGTGCGGGGGTGGTCCCCAGTACCACACCGCCATGGCGCACCACGGGCAGTGCTCCCCGCGCGTGCGGGGATGGTCCCCCGGGCGCGGCGTCCAGGCCGAGCCGCTTCGCGTGCTCCCCGCGCGTGCGGGGATGGTCCCCACGTCGGACTCGTCAGCGCCACCGCATCGGGGTGCTCCCCGCGCGTGCGGGGATGGTCCCCGTTCACGAACGCCTCACCGGGGGCCAGGCTGTGCTCCCCGCGCGTGCGGGGATGGTCCCTCTGCGACGACTACGAGCAGTTGGAGAACGCAGTGCTCCCCGCGCGTGCGGGGATGGTCCCGGCCGAAGTGCTGTCCCGCGCAGCCTCCCGTCGTGCTCCCCGCGCGTGCGGGGATGCCCCCGCCCGCCGCCCGTGGCCGCGCATCTGCGTTGCCCCCACCGCCCCGCCGCCCCAGGATGACCCCATGACGACGCAGCCGACCATCGAGCTCGTACTCGGCGACATCACCGAGCAGCACGCCGACGCCCTCGTGAACGCCGCCAACTCCTCGCTGCTCGGCGGTGGCGGGGTGGACGGGGCCATCCATCGCAAGGGCGGCCCCGCGATTCTGGATGCCTGCCGTGACCTGCGCGCTTCCCGGTACGGCAAGGGGTTGCCGGCCGGGCAGGCGGTGGCGACGACCGCCGGGCGGTTGCACGCGGACCATGTGATCCACACCGTGGGCCCGGTCTGGTCGCGGGAGGAGGACCGTTCGGAGCTGCTGGTGTCGTGTTACCGCGAGTCCCTCCGGGTGGCCGCCGAACTGGGCGCGCACTCCGTGGTGTTCCCGGCGATCTCGACCGGGATCTACGGCTGGCCGATGGACGACGGTGCACGTCTCGCCCTGCGTACGGTCCGCGAGGAGGTCCGGCTCCCGGTTGCCGAGGTGCGCTTCGTCCTCTTCGACGAGGACGCGTACGAGTGCTTCGAGCGGGCGCTCGCGGGGCTGGAGCGCCCCTCCCCGTAGACCACCCATGTCGGGGGTGGCGGGAACCTGCGCCCCTTACATGAGGAGTGGCTGAGGTTCCCTTCCGCGTCCCACCTGCGGAGTGAGGGATTCGGCAGGGGGTGCGCGGCGGATCGCGAGGTGGTGAATGCCGCCAAATGTGCGGGGGCGCTTGTGGCCGTCGTGCGGGACATCGTTGAATCTGGTTCGTCCCGCCCTCCCCACGAGCCCTTGTCGCCCACGGCGTTGCTCCACGCTGCCCGCCGGCGGACGCTCGCCCTTCAGGAAGGAAGCTCACGGATGTTGAAGGGTTACCTGCTCATCGGGCTTTCCGCGACCTGCTTCGGGTTCATGACCGTCTTCGCCACGTTCGCCTACCG
Organism: Streptomyces sp. NPDC001493; assembly: GCF_053597235.1. NCBI lineage: Bacteria > Bacillati > Actinomycetota > Actinomycetes > Kitasatosporales > Streptomycetaceae > Streptomyces > Streptomyces sp. NPDC001493. Next base: position 99,281 of record NZ_JBSFHV010000021.1, on the reverse strand, counting down.
TGACGGGCTGACCGTCGTCACGCTGCTCTTCCTCCGCTTCGCCCTCGCGGCCGCTGTCTTCCTCCCGTACGTGGTCCGCCACGCGCGCGGCAGCGGCCTTCCGAAACGGGCGGACCTGCTGAGGCTGGTCGTGCTGGGCGGGGTGATGTACACGGCTCAGTCGGCGCTCTACTTCTCGTCCGTCAAACACATCTCGCCCGCGCTGGCTGCCCTGTTGCTGTACGTGTACCCGGCCCTGGTGGCCACCGTCTCCGCCGCCGTGGGCCGGGAGAGGCCCTCGCTGGCCATCGTCGGATCGATACTGGCGTCCTTCGCGGGGGTGTCACTCGTACTGGGCCGCATCGGGTCGGAGCTGAACGTCGTGGGCGTCCTGCAGGTGCTCGGTGCCGCAGGGGTCTACACCGCCTACATCATGTACGGCGACCGGGTGAGCGGCAGCGTGCACCCCGTGGTGATGACGGGCTGCGTCTCGGCGGCCGCGGCAGTCTCCTTCCTGCTGTACGGGGTGGCCACGGGGGACCTGAGGTTCGACTTCACGTTCCGGGGCTGGCTCTGGGTGCTCGCCCTGGCCCTGGTCTCCACGGTCGTCGCGATTCTCTGCTTCTTCCTCGGGATGACTCTGATCGGTCCGACGCGTGCCTCGATCGGCAGCATGCTGGAGCCCGTGGTGAGCATCGTCGCCAGCGCGGTGCTGCTGAGCAGCGGGCTGACGTGGCTGCAAATCCTGGGGGCCTCCCTGGTCCTGGCCGGTGCCACCGCCGGCGTACTTTCCCGCCGCCCCGCGTCCCCCGGTACGGAGCCCACGCCGCCGCCACCGCAGCTCTCGCGCGACCACGACACGGTCCCGTAGCACCCGCCCCCCCGCAGTCCTCCTGAGGCCACGGCGCCACTTCGGTGCGGACCTCTCCCGTTACGGGCTTCCCGCCGCCCGTCGCCGTAGGACCGCCGCGTCGGCGGCGACGGTCGCGGCGACGGCCAGGCCCATGCCGAACACCGCGCCGCCCAGGCCCAGTCCCAGGGCGGGACCGGCGAAGCCGAGCGCGAGGACCACGAGGGCGCCCGTCGCCACCACCGCGGTGTGCTCGACACCTCCGGTGCCGGTCATCCGGTGCAGGGCGCCGAGCAGGACGAGAACGATCGCCACCGGTACGGCGACGGCCAGCGAGGCGGTCCGCTCGGGCAGGTGCGCGTGGTGCTCGGTGGCGTCCACGGCCGCCTCCAGCCCGGCGCCGAGCGCGGCCAGCGAGGCGAAGACGCCGTAATGGGCGTACCCCCAAGTCAGGGCGGAACGCAGGGTGGGCAGGCCGATCTCGCCGCCGGTGAAGTACATCCACCACAGGCCGAAGACCAGCACCAGCCCGCCGATCGCGATCAGCAGGACGGCGGTGGTCAGACCGTGGTCGGAGACGGCGGACTGGACCGCCGCGAGCGAGGCGAGGATGACCTCGCCGAGCACGATGATGGTGAAGAGGCCGTACCGCTCGGCGATGTGCTCCGGGTGCCAACTGGTGTTGTTCCCACGGGACTCGGCCCACGCGGGCACGGCGAGTTCGACCAGTACGAGCGCCACGAAGGTGGCCGCCTGCCACGCGTCCGGCACCCAGAGCCGGGCCACCCAGCCGAGCTGCGCCACGGCGATGCCCGACGCGTACCGCAGGGCGCAGCGGCGACCCTCCGGGTGCTGCGAGGCGGCCCGCAGCCACTGCGCGATCATCGCGACGCGCATGATGACGTACCCGATGACGACGACCGTGAAGTCCCCGTCCTGGAACGCGGCGGGCACCCCGGCGGCGAGCACCAGAACGCCCGCCATCTGCAACAGCGTCACCAGCCGGTACGGCACGTCGTCGGTGTCGTACGCGGAGGCGAACCAGGTGAAGTTCATCCAGGCCCACCAGATGGCAAAGAACACCGCCGCGTACCCGACCAGGCCCGAGCCCACGTGATCCTCCGCCAGCGCGTGATGGAGCTGCGCGGCGGCCTGCGAGACCGCGACCACGAACGTCAGGTCGAAGAGCAGCTCCAGGGGAGTCGACGCCCGGTGCTCCTCGCCGGGGTCCCGGGCCCGCATCGTCCGCAGCAGGGGGACTGTGCGCTCCACCATTGCCGTTGCTCCTGTCGTCGGTTGTGCGTGGGGGCGTGCGTGCGTGGGTGTGCGTGCCGTACGTACGTGTACGGGTGTGTGGCTGTGGCGCGGCGCGATGCCGTGCTTTGCCGTGGTTCATCCTCGCTCGGACGTACCGGGATGCGTCGCGCGGACGCGGGCTCCGTCAGGACTGTGCACGAGCCGAACGGAACTGCGCGCTCACGGGCAAGCGGGCGGTGGTGGGTTCGGTGTAGGCGGCTGGGTGGGTGGCTGGGTGGGGTGGAGCTGCCGGGGGCGCCGTTCGGGCGCGTGGGGCGGTGCTGGCGTCGAGGGCCTGGAGTCGGCTGACGGGGCGGCTTCGGGCGTGATGAACTGGGGTTGAGCAGAGGACTACTGATGTGGCGGGCGCTTTGTCGGAAAGGTCCGAGTCGGCGAAGTTGGCTCGGGGGGCCGCTTTCTCCGGAAGAACCCGCAGGTCAGGAAGAGTGCTCCCCGCGCGTGCGGGGATGGTCCCCGGACGACGCGCAGAAAACAGCGCCGAGGAAGGTGCTCCCCGCGCGTGCGGGGATGGTCCCACGCGCCGGCCTACCCGCGCAGCATCGGGTTCGTGCTCCCCGCGCGTGCGGGGATGGTCCCGTGTGGGCGACGTGGTGGGAACCCGACCCCGCGTGCTTCCCGCGCGTGCGGGGATGGTCCCGGCATAGTCCGGATCTTCCGCAACAGTGGAAAGTGCTTCCCGCGCGTGCGGGGATGGTCCCGTCCCGTACGGCACGCGCTTCGGCGTGGCTGGCGTGCTCCCCGCGCGTGCGGGGATGGTCCTCAGCTACCTCCGGTGTATCAGACCGGCGCTCTGTGCTCTCCGCGTGTGCGGGGATGGTCCTGACGGCAACATGGAGAGCTGCCTCACGGTTGCGTGCTCCCCGCCCATGCGGGGACAACCCCACCAACAAGCGGCTGGAGTCGGACCGCAGCACACCCCATCCGGCGGCTCACCCCCAGGACAAGGCAGTTGAAGGCACCCGCCGTAGCTGCTCGTAGTGGCTGGATGTTCCCCCGGTGACCAACGGGCCTGTTGGGCTGGGCAATCTCCCAAGAAATTCTTCGTACGCATGCGCGTCGAACGTTGACACGAAACACTGGCCGTGTGATCTCTTCCGATGCCCTCGTGCCCTCCCCGGACATCCGTGCCCACTTCGTCGACCGGCTCAACTCGGTTCTGCGACGACCGGGGATGTGGGGGGACGAGATGATCCTTCGGGTGATGTGTCAGGACCTCCTCTACGTGGAGGGCCGCCCCGAGGTGTGGCATCAGCAGCAGACGGCCTGGGAGGTGTCGGGGGCCTGGTCGGTGAACGGGGCGAAGGGGGCCTTCGCGCGGCATCTGCACGGTGACGGACCGGCGGACGCGGTGGTCTCGCTCTACGGGGAGTTCGCGCACCGGGTCGGCTGGCTCCGGGCGGTACGGGTGCTGGACGCGGGGGAGTACGCCCGGCTGCGGGCGGCGGCGCCGGAGTGGGTGGGGCGGGAGGACCGGAGTTGGTCGGACGTGGCGGCGGAGTTCGGGCCGCCCTCGGTGCGGTTCGGCGGGTCGAACCCCCGGTTCGGGAAGACCCTCGGTTACGTCACCGCGAACCCGGCCGACCCGATGGTCTGCTTCCATCTCTTGAACGGCACTCGGCCGGACAGCCTGAGCGGGTGGGCCGCCGAGTACGCGGAGCCCGTACTGCTCGCGGTGCGCGTCGGGGGAGCCGGCAGTTTCCGTGACTCTTTCACCTACACGCCGGAAGGAGCTCGGCGGCGTTCGTGCTACCGGGAGCTCTCCCGCCAAATGGACTGACATCAGGGGTGTTTGGGTCTCGCCGGGGATGTGTCCGGCGCGACGCTCTGGTTCGTAGTGGTTGGTCCCCCCAGGGAGTCCAGCCTCCCTGGGCGATGATGCTCCAACTCCCTTGTGTGTGACGGTAATTCGCGTGTGTCGGTTCGGTCCGGGGCTGGGGCCCGGCCTGGCCCCCGGGCTCCGGAGGGGGTGCGGGGTCGAAGGTCAGGCGCGGCAGTTGTAGTAGAGGGCGTCCCAGTGGCTGCCCTCACGCGCGTACACGTTGCCGGCGGGGGACTTGTAGAGCTTCGTGGCGTCCCTCCGGGCGTCGGAGGTGGCGTGTTGGAGCCGTTTCGTTTCTGCGGCTGACGCGACTGACACGGCTCCCGCCCTCGCTCCTGCCCCCGCGCCCCGGGTGATGCGGACCGCGTCGGGGATGGGCCCGTCCGGGCCGGGTCAGGCGGTGGGCGGCGGTCCGGCCACCGTGGCGCTCGCCAGCAGGGAGAGCTGTGCGCGCTGCGCGTCCGTGAGGTGGGCGGCCAGGGCGTTGATGTGCTGCCCGGCCTCGACGGTTGCCTCGCGGGCCAGTTGATGGCCCTGCTCGGTCAACGCGACCTGTACGGAGCGGCGATCGTGCGGGGACGGGGAGCGGCGCACCAGGCCCCGGCGTTCGGCGCGGTCGACCAGGCCGGTCGCGGAGGACTTGTCGAGCCCTAGGAAGCGGGCGAGCTCCTGCATGCCCGGTTCGCGGTCGCGGAGTACGCCGAACATGCGCAGTTGCACGATCGACAGCCCGTGCGCGGCCGCGACCTTACCCAGCGCCGCCTGCACCGCGAAGCTCAGCTGCGCCAGTCCGTCCACCAGTCCGAGGTCCTCGGGCAGGGAGGGGGAGGAGGGAGAGGAAGGGGCGGTGGCGGGGGTGGTGGGCGCCTCGGGGGTGCTCGGTCGGGGCGGGGTGGCGTGCGGCATGGGGCCATTGTATTTGACCTAGTACGCGGCACCAACTAATTTAGTTGGTGCCGCGTACTAATGGGGCGAGGAGCCTCAGAAGCAGCCGAAGGAGTCGCCATGCGCGCCGCAGTCGTCCGGTCGTTCGGCAGCCCGCCCCGCTACGAGGAGTTCCCGACCCCGGTTCCGGGCGAGGGGCAGGTCCTCGTGGACGTACTCGCCTCGGGGCTGCACCCCCGGGTGCGCTCGGGCGCAGACGGCAGCCACTACACCAGCGACGGGCGGCTGCCCCTGGTCCCCGGGGTGGACGGGGTGGGACGGCTGGCCGACGGCCGGCACGTCTACTTCGTCGCCGACGACGACGTGCCCGGCACCCTCGCCGAACGGGCCGTGCTCGATCCCCGCAGGTCCGTGCCCCTTCCGGAGGGTGCCGACCCGGTCACCGTCGCGGCGGCCATGAACCCCGCGATGTCCTCCTGGGTGGCGCTGCGCCGCCGGATCTCCTTCCGCCCCGGGCAGAGCGTGCTGGTCCTCGGCGCGACCGGCAACGCGGGTCAGATGGCCGTCCAGATCGCCCGCCACCTCGGCGCCGAGGCGGTCGTCGCCGCCGGGCGGGACCCGGAGCGCCTGGACCGGCTGACCGGTCTCGGTGCCACCCGGACCGTCTCCCTGGCCGGGGACGCGGCCGAGGCGGCGGACCGGCTGGGCGAGGCGGCGGCCGACGTGGACGTGGTCATCGACTACACCTGGGGCCGCCCCACCGAACTCGCCATCCCCGCGCTGCTCACCCGCCGCGCGGAACGCAGCACGCCGCTCGACTGGATCCAGATCGGCTCCACGGCCGGGCCGGACATCACGCTGCCGTCCTTCGTGCTGCGCGCGGCGAACCTGCGCATCATGGGCAGCGGTCAGGGATCGCTCACCGCTGCCGGGATCGTTGCCGAACTGCCGTCACTGGTTGATGAGTTGGCGGCCGGTACGTTCGTCGTCGCCACCCGGGCGGTGCCGCTGTCCGAGGTGGAGTCCGTCTGGACCGAACCCGCCGACCCGGCCCGGCGTCTGGTGTTCACGCCGTAGGGCACGGGCGGGGCGGGCGGCGCGTACGGGCGGGGCCCCGGGGGCTGTCGTCGCGCACCCGGCAGGAGGTGCGGGACGGCCTCTACGGGTGGGCGCCCGCTTCGATCAGCAGGACGCCGCCGGCGATCAGGACGATGCCCAGGCCCATCAGCCGGGTGAGCGGTTCGCCGAAGAGGCGGCGGGCGAGGACGGCGGTCAGGGCGACCCCGCAGGCGGACCAGATGCCGTACGCGACGCCGATCGCCATGCCATGGGAGAGCGCCAGCGCGAGGCAGCCGAACGAGACGACGTACGCGAACAGGACCGGCGCCAGCCACGCCTTCTTGCGGAAGCCCTCGGAGGCGCGCAGGGCGAGGGTGCCGCTGACCTCGCAGAGGATCGCGCCCATCAGGAAGAGCCAGCTCACGGGGTGGTCTCCTCGGGGGCGTCGGGGGCGTCTGGGCGGGAGACGGGGGCGGCTTCGGCCTGCTCCCGGGCGGCCGCGGCGCGTTGCGCGCCGAGCTCCACGGTCATGACCCCGCCGGCGACCGCCACGACGCCGAGGCCCATCAGCCAGGTCAGCGGGTCCCCGAAGAGGAGCGCGGCCAGGACGGCGGTGACGGCGACGCCGCTCGCGCCCCAGATCCCGTACGCGACACCGATCGGCATCCCCTCGCGCAGCACCAGCGCCAGCAACGTGAAGGCGGCGACGTAACCGGCGACCACCAGCACGAACCACGGCCGGGCGTCGAGCGCGGCCCGCAGGGCGAGCGTCGCCGCGACCTCGGAGGCGATCGCACCGACGAGGAACAGCCACTTCCTGGAGCCGTTGACGTGCGTGTCGCGGGTCATGCGTGGGGTCCTTCCCCCTGGGCCTGCTCGGGAGGGCGCGCGCCGGGGGCACGCCGGGGGCCGTACGCCCCGGAGGACGTACGGCCCGGCTGCGGTACTGCGGTACTGAGGTACCGCGTAACTCCGTTACGGAGTCACTGGGTTACTGCGCGGCGAGCCGCTTCTCGTACCCGACGACCCGCACGCACGCGGTCAGGCCGAGGATGGCCTCTTCCAGCTCCTCCTGCGTCGGGTAGCTGGGCGCGATACGGATGACGGAGTCGCTCGGGTCGTCGCCGTACGGGTGGGTGGCACCGGCCGGGGTGAGGACGATACCGGCCGCTCCGGCGCGCCGTACGACCTCCTTCGCGCAGCCCTCCTCGACCTCCAGGTTCACGAAGTAGCCGCCCTTGGGCTTGGTCCAGACGGCGAGGCCCGTACCGCCCAGCTCGGCTTCGAGGATGCGCTGTACGGCCTCGAACTTCGGCTGGAGCGCGTGACGCTGACGGTCCATCAGGTCGCGTACGCCGTCCGCGTCGCGCAGGTACATCGCGTGCCGCAGCTGGTTGACCTTGTCCGGGCCGATGGAGCGCTTCGAGTTGTTGGCGAGCAGCCACTTCACGTTGGCCGGGGACGAGCCGAAGAACGCGACACCCGCGCCCGCCAGGGTGATCTTGGAGGTGGAGCCGAACACGAACACCCGGTCCGCGTTCCCGGCCGCGTCGCACGCGGCGAGCAGGTCGGCGATCTCCACCCGCTCCTCGGTGAGGTGGTGCACGGCGTAGGCGTTGTCCCAGAAGATGCGGAAGTCGGGCGCGGCGGTCTCCATCGCGGCCAGCCGGGCCACCGTCTCGTCGCTGTAGACCGCGCCGTCCGGGTTGCTGTACTTCGGGACGCACCAGATGCCCTTGACGGCCGGGTTCTCCGCGACGAGGCGCTCGACCACGTCCATGTCCGGGCCCGCCGCTGTCATCGGTACGGGGATCATGTCGATGCCGAACCGCTCGCACAGGGCGAAGTGCCGGTCGTAACCGGGAACGGGGCAGAGGAACGCGATCCGGCCCTGGTCCACCCAGCGCGACTCGGCGCCCGGCAGCACGCTGAGCATCGCGTGCACCAGGGAGTCGTGCATCAGCTCCAGGCTGGAGTTGCCGGCCGCGAGCAGCTGCGCCACCGGCACCTGGAGCTGTTCGGCGAAGATCTCCCGGAGCTCGGTCAGCCCCTGGAGGCCGCCGTAGTTGCGCACGTCGGTGCCGTCGGCGGCGGTGTGCCGGCCGCCCGGCAGGCTCAGCAGGTCCTCGGAGAGATCGAGCTGCGTCGGCGCCGGCTTCCCCCGGGTCAGGTCGAGGGAGAGGCCGCGGCCGGCCAGCTCCTCGTAGTCCTGCCTGGCACGGTCGACAAGGTTGCTCAGGTCGCTCGGGGCGCCGGGGGCGCCCAGGGCGTCGGAGCTCAGCTCGGTGGTCACGGTGTGTCCTCTCGCGGGTCCCGCTCGGTGCCGGACGGCACCCTGCCGAGGATACAAACCGGTCAGTGGCTCGCTTCTTTCGGTGCGCGCTTCCTTCGGCGCGCGCTTCTTTCGGTGCTCGGCCCCGGAGCTCGGCTCCCTCGGAGCCGCATCGAACACCGCTGCCCCCGGCGAGGTCGCCGGGGGCAGCGGTGGGGCCGCGACGAGGGCACTGCGCGGCCGGTGGGGAACGCCGGGTTGCCGCTACGAGGAGAACTGCGGGTCCTTCGCCTGGTCGTAGATCTCCTTGCCGGCCGCGTCGTACGCGTGGACGGTGGCGTTCGGGCCCGCGAAGTGCGGGCCGGGCTTGGACGTACCGGTGGAGAACGCCGCCGCGTAGACGAACGCGCCGTCCGCCATGGCCGCCGGGTACTCCTTCGGGTCGTCGTCGTAGCTGATGGTGACCTTGGCGACGCCGGAGGCGTAGTGCCCGGCGCCGAGCACCGTGTACTGCCCCTTGCCCGTGCTCTGGCCGAACGAGTCGAAGTACTCGATCAGGCGGCCGGTGCCCCACAGACGGTTGTTGATGAACGTGGGCGGCGAGTCCGCGCTGATGCCCTTGTCGCCGTTCGACTGGCACTGCACGTACTGGCCGGCGGAGTCGACCGCGACGACCACTCCGTCCGTGTCCCCGGTGGCGAGGGGGGTGCGGACCGCGAGCACCGCGTCGTACCGCGACGCGTCCGAACCCAGGCAGGAGGCCAGGATCTTCGCCACGGTCCCGGCGTCGATCGGGGTCGTGGCGGTGCTGGTGACGGTGGCCGTCTCCGGGGCGGCCGACGATCCGGCCGAGGCAGTCCCGCCCGACGTGGTCCCGCCCGACGTGGAGCCGGTCGACGACGTGCCGGGCGTGGTGCTCGTACGCGGCGACGCGGCCGGGCCCGTCGGGTTTCCGGCGCTCGACCCGGGGGAGGCGAGGGTCGGCTTGGCTTCCCCCGTACCGCCGAAGACGACCACGGCCGTGACGCTCATCGTCGCGACGCCCGCCGCGACGGCCAGCGGCACCCCCCACCTGCGTCGCAGCGAAGCGCGGTTGTCCTCAGGGGCGATCTTCATCAGGAGTTCCTCTCGGGTCCGCCGGTGGTTCGGCAGATCACGTTCGGAAGGAGCCGCAGGAAGGCCTGGCATGTCGTTCACCGTGCGAACTCCTTCGCGTTGACGGGATTCTTCGAACTGGACGACGCCGGTACCGCGGCTCCGTCGACGAGGACGGCCCCCAGCCTGCGCCGGGCCCGGTGCAGCCGGGACTTCACCGTCCCGACGGCCACCCCCAGCGCTGTCGCGGCCGCCTGCTGATCCAGACCCGACCACACGCAGAGCTCGACGACCTCGCGTTCATGGCGGGGCAGCCGGGCCAGCGCCCGGTGGATCTCCGACATGCGACGCTCGTCGTCGACGAGGACGGCGATGCGGTCCGCGTGGTCGCCCACCGGCTCGTCGTGCGAGACGAGCCGGTGCAGCAACGCCTCGGCCCGCCTCAGCCGCCGTCTGGTGTTCGACAGCAGGCGGTCGGCGATGCCCAGCAGCCACGGCAGGGCCGAGTCGCGGTCGAGCACCGTCTCCGTACGCCGGCGCCAGGCGTGCATGAACACGGTCGAGGTGAGGTCCTCGGCCTCGGACCAGTCGGCCGTACGCCGGAACAGGTAGTTGTAGACGGTCTTCGCGTGCCGGTCGAAGATCCGGCCGAAGGCCTCCCGGTCGCCGCCGACGGCCCTCGCCCAGAGCTCCCGGTCGGACGGGCCTCCGAGCGGTAAGGCCGTGCCGCCGACCGGCAGGGATGTCCCTCCGGCCGGTATGGCGGGGCCGGCGTCGTTCAGTTCCATGCCCTGTACGTGTCCGGCACCCGGCCGAAGGTTCCCGCCGAGTGGAATTCGCTTCGCCGAGTTGATTTCGCGTCGACGGGTGGGACCGGCCCTGTCGGCGATGACCTGGTCGACCTGGTCGACCTGGTCGACCCGGGTGACCTGGTGGGCGTCAGGCGACGCCGCCGTTGGCGTACAGCACCTGGCCGTTGATCCAGCGGCCCGGGCCGGCCAGGAACGCGACGGCCTCGGCGATGTCCTCGGGGGTGCCGAGGCGCTCCATCGGCGAGAGGCTCGCGATGGTGTCCACCACCTGCTGTGGCTTGCCGTCCAGGAAGAGCGGGGTGGCGGTCGGGCCGGGCGCGACCGCGTTCACCGTCACGTCACGGCCGCGCAGCTCACGGGCGAGGACCAGCGTCATTGCCTCGACGGCACCCTTGGTGGCCGCGTAGGCGGCGTACGTGGGCTGCTGGAGCCGGGTCACGGAGGTGGAGAAGTTGATCAGCGCGCCGCCGGACCGGAGCGTACGGGCGGCCAGTTGGGACACCACGAACGTGCCGCGCACATTGGTGCGGTGCATACGGTCGAAGGCGTCGAGGTCGAACTCGGCCACCGGTGCGAGGAGCATGATCCCGGCCGTGTTCACCACCACGTCCACGCCGCCGTACGCCTGCTCGGCCGCCGCGAAGAGCGCGGCCATCGCGTGCTCGTCCGCCACGTCACCGCTGACCGCGGTGGCCTGCCCGCCCAGCTTCTCCACGGCCGCCACGACCTCCTGAGCCCGCGCCTCGTCCCGCCCGTAGTGCACGACCACGGCCATGCCGTCGGCGGCCAGCCGCTCGGCGACGGCCCGGCCGATGCCGCCGGAAGCGCCGGTGACGATGGCGACGCGGGTGGGGGTGCCAGGGGTGCTGTTGCCGCTGGTGTCGCTGCTGTCGGTGTTGCTGTCGGTCCGGGGCTGGGTGGTGTCGGTCATGGGGATCAGCCTCCCGCTCGCCTGCTCATTAATGGACTATCCGTCCATTAAAAATGTAGACTGATCGTCCATATACTGCAAGCAGGGGCTGGTGTACCGCCGACGCGGCGCGCCGGGCCTCCTGGTGCACGAGGGTGAGCAGGAAGGAAGGGGCGTGGCGATGTCCGAGGAGCCGAAGGATTCCGTCAGGCGCGGCCGAGGCCGCCGCCCCGCGACGGAGGTGCGCGAAGCGGTACTGGACGCGGCCGGCGCGATGCTCTTCGAGACGGGGCTGGCCGGGATCACCTTCGAGAAGGTGGCGGCCCGCGCGGGCGCCAGCAAGATGACGCTCTACAAGTGGTGGCCCTCGCCGGGCGCCCTGGCCTTCGAGGCGTACTTCAGCGCGGTCGAGGGCACCCTCGCGTTCGCGGACACCGGGGACATCGAGCGCGATCTCACCGCCCAGCTCCACGCCTTCGTCGGCCTGCTCACCGATCCGCGTACGGGGCACGTGATCGCCCAACTCGTAGGCGCCGCACAGTCCGACGCCGCCCTGGCCGCCGCCCTCGCGGAGCACTACACCCACCCGCGCCGACTCCTCGCGGTCGAACGGCTCACCCGCGCGCAGTCCCTCGGCCAGATCCACCCCGACGTCGACCCGCAGGTCGTCGTGGACCAGCTGTGGGGCGCCTGCTACCACCGGCTGCTGCTGCCCGACGAGACACTCGACTTGGCGTTCGCGGACGCGTTGATCCGTAACCTCATGCGCGGGATCCGGAGTTGAGGCGGGGCCCCCGCTCCCTCAGGTGATGACCAACCAGCGCCGACCGTCGATGAGTTCGCGGGCCGCGTCGAGATGGCCGGCGTGACAGGCAGTCTCGGTGATGACGTGCAGCAGGAGATCCCGCAGGGTGTGGAGGTGCGGCTCCCCGAAGAGGTGACGCGGCCACCAGGCGAGGGGCGCGTCCGCAGAGGCGGCGGCAGCGATGACGGAGTCCGCGCGCTCGGCTTCGGAGAGGTACACGCCGAGCACGTCGGAGGACGAGGCGTCGGCCGGAACCTGCCAGGCGTCCTCGATGCCGTCCAGTGACCGGATGACGTCGGTGTCGCCGAGGAACACGGCCCGGAACCAGAACCGTTCGACATCGAGCGCCAGATGCCGCACCAGCCCCAGGCAACTCCACCCCGAGGGAAGTGCGGGCCTGCGCAGGGCGTCGGCGTCGAGTCCGTCGAGTATCCCGAGCACGTGCCGACGCTGGGCGCGCAGAGAGGAGAGGAGGGCGGCGATTTCGGGGTTGGGGGGAGGGGGTGGGGTGCCCTGGCGAGGGTGTGCGGTGGGGGTCGGGGTGGGTGCGTGCGGTTCGCTGTGTTGCGGTTGGGTGCCCGTGCTGGGTGCGTCGTCCATGGGGAGAGCCAAGCATGGGGGACTGACAGCAGGGAGGGGAGCGGGAGTTGAGGGGAGCTGGATGACTGAGGGCCGGTTTTCCGGCGGGCTGTGGGGCGGGTGCTGTTGACTTGGCGGGTGCGGTGAGTGGTGGGGGCGGCGCGCGTGTCGGTTGGGGGTGGGTGAAATGTCCGAGTCGGTGAAGTTGGTCGAATCCGGCCCTTCGGCGAGATGAACCCGCAGGTCAGGGAGGGTGCTCCCCGCGCGTGCGGGGATGGTCCCGCGTTGGCGTGGCTGTTCCCCGACGACACGGAGTGCTCCCCGCGCGTGCGGGGATGGTCCCGAGGGCCGGTTTCCCTCATTTGTGCGGCCTGCGTGCTCCCCGCGCGTGCGGGGATGGTCCCGGGCAGTACGGCGGCAACGGGTTCGTCGGGTCGTGCTTCCCGCGTGTGCGGGGATGGTCCCGGGCCCCCCAGGTCCATGGTCGGCACGTCGAAGTGCTCCCGCGCGTGCGGGTATGGTCCCCGCGGGATCTTCCTGCCCGGGCATGCTGCAGCGTGCTCCCCGCGCGTGCGGGGATGGTCCCTCCGTAGTCCTGGGCGCGCTTTCGGTGCGTCAGTGCTCCCCGCGCGTGCGGGACAGCCCCTGTGATGGCCGGATGGCGGTAGTCATCCTGCTGTGCCGCCCAGTCGTATGCGCGTGGTCTCCTGCTGGCGACGCGCGAGCACGAGGGAGTCAGTGCTCGTGGGGTGCGGCCGGGCGCGTGACTGGTACCACCGTGAGGAGCTCATCCAGCCCCTTGAAGTCGTCGGGGTTGGTGGTGAAAAGGGGGAGGCCCTCTGCCACGGCGATGGCGGCGATCATCAGATCCGCCACCCTGCGGCGCGGTTTGCGACCCGCACTGATGACGGCGGCGCAGATGCGGCCGTAGATGCGAGCTGCATTGGCGTCGAAAGGGATGGGGGAGAACTCGTTCTCGGCGCGCTGGAGGATGTCGAGCCTGCGGGCGCGCTCGGCGTGCTCGTCGTAGCCGCTGTGTTCCTCGTTTCGCTTCACCTCGTGCGGGCCGGCGGACAGCTCGGCCAGCGTGATGGCGGTGATCGCGACTTCGTCCGGGAGTTCGTCGGGGGCCACCCACCTGCGCAGGATTACGACGTTGGTGTCCAGGAGTCCCTGCTGGTATGTCGGACGGTCAGCGGGCATAGGGGTCGTCCAAGTAGGTGTCGGACGTGGCGTCCTGGTCGGCCCGGAACGCGTCGAGGTCAAGGTCCGGAGCGGTTTTCGACATGGCGGCGAACTCGTGGCGCGAGACGAATCTGCGGCGGCGACGCAGCGGGATCAGCTCACCGATCGGGTGTCCGTCACGAGTGACGGTGAAGGACTGGCCTCCCTGTATGGCGTCCATGATCTCGCGGGATCGATTGCGGAGGTCCCGCTGGTTGATTTCGGGCTGAGCGCTCATGGGACTCAGTCTAGCGGCGGGTGCTACTGGGTGCTACAGGGTGCTACGCGGTGGGCGCGCCTTGGTGCGTGACGTGCTGCGCGGTGTTCGAGGGAGTGTCGGATCGATCCCCCGAGAGTCCATAACGAACATGTTCGTGAAGTACTTGTTCGCTACGAACATGTTCGTTACGCTCGTCGTATGACACCAGCCACCCCACCTCCCGCCCCCCGCAGCCGCCGCGAGCGGCCCGCCAAGCCCGCGCTCAGTCATGCGGGCATCGTCGAGGCCGCCGTGCGGATCATGCGTGCCGAAGGGCTTCAGCGCGTGACCATGCGGCGGCTGGCGACGGAGCTGGACACCGGGCCGGCCTCGCTCTACGTCTACTTCGGGAACACGGCCGAGCTGCACGCCGCGATCCTGGAGGAGTACCTCGGCGCGGTCGACCTGAGCCCCGCGAAGGCCCCGGCCGAGGTCCGGGAGGACTGGCGGGAGCGGCTCGTCCAGGTGCTCGGGTCGTACACGGGGGTGCTCTTCGAGCACCCGAGCCTGGCGCGTTCCGCGCTCGTGGCGCGGCCCACCGGGGCGAACTACCTGGCGCTGGTGGAGGCGATCCTCGCCCTGCTCGACGAGGGCGGGGTGCCTCCGGGGCAGGCCGCCTGGGGCGTGGACGTACTGCTCCAGCTGGCGACCGCCGCCGCTGCCGAGCAGGGCACCCGCTCGGAGACCGACTCCGCCGAGGAGGAGCACGACGCGCTGGTGGGAGCGCTGCGTGCCGCGTCCGCCGACACGTATCCGCGTATCGCCGCGCTCGGCGACGACCTGTTCTCCGGGGCCCCGCCGCAGCGCCTCGGGTGGATGTTCCGGGTGGTCGTCAACGGTGCGCTGACCACCCCGCGCGACCTGATCTGACCTGATCCGAACTGATCCGATCCGGCGCCGTCGCCGTCGCCGGTACGAAGTACGTCGAGAAGGAGCCACGCCATGACGACCACCACTCCATCCACGTCATCCACGTCATCCACGTCATCCACTCCCACCCTCCACCACCCCATAGCCGTCGTCGGCGGCGGGCTCGGCGGCCTGATGCTCGCCCGGGTCCTGAACGTGCACGGCATCGACGTGCCGGTCTTCGACCTGGACGCCTCGCCGGACGCCCGTAAGCAGGGCGGGATGCTCGACATCCACGAGGAGACCGGGCAGGCGGCGCTGCGCGAGGCGCGGTTGCACGAGGCGTTCCTGGCCAAGGTGCACCCGGGCGGTCAGGCGATGCGGCTGCTCGACAAGAACGGCTTCGTCCACCGGGAGGAGGAGGACGACGGCTCCGGCGAGCGCCCCGAGATCGACAGGGGCGACCTGCGCGACCTGCTGCTCACCTCCCTCCCGGAGGGCACCATCCGCTGGAACTCCAAGGTGGTGGCGTGCCGGGCGACGGGCGCTGACGGGGGCCGGGGCGGCCGGTACGAGGTGACGCTCGCCGACGGGTCGGTGTTCACCACCGATCTGCTCGTCGGGGCCGACGGCGCCTGGTCGCGGGTGCGTCCGCTGGTGTCCGACGCGGTGCCCGCGTACACCGGGGTCTCCTTCGTGGAGGTCGACCTGTTCGACGCGGACACCCGTCACCCCGAGGCCGCGGCGCTGCTCGGCGGGGGGATGTTCTTCGGGCTCGGCGACGAGAAGGCGCTGCTGGGCCACCGTGAGACGGATGGCAGCCTGCACGTCTACGTGGCACTGCGCACCGACGAAAGCTGGCTGGGTACGGTCGACTTCACCGACTCCGGGGCGGCGAAGGCGGCCGTCCTGGAGCACTTCGAGGACTGGGCGCCCAGCCTGCGCGGGCTCATCGCCGAGGCGGACGGGCCGCTGGTGCCCCGGCACATCCACGAGCTGCCCGTCGGCCACCGCTGGTCCCGGGTTCCGGGCGTCACGCTGCTCGGGGACGCGGCGCACCTGATGTCGCCGTTCGCCGGGGAGGGCGCGAACCTCGCGCTGATCGACGGGGCGGACCTCGGCCGTTGCCTGGCCGCGCACCCGGGGGACACGGAGGCGGCGCTCTCGGAGTACGAGGAGCTTCTCTTCCCGCGCGCCGAGCGGACGGCGCTGGAGACCGCCGAGGGGCTGGAGGCCATCTTCGCGCCGAACGCCCCGCAGTCGTTGCTGGACATGTTCGCCGGGCTCGGCGGCCCGGACGCGGAACAGGGCTGAAGCCGAGAGAACGCGGCCCCGGTTCCGTACGGAAGGACCCCTGTACCTCCCGTACGGAACCGGCCCCCGGCCCCCCGAACCGGCCCCCCGAACCGGCCCCCGCGCCCAGCCCCCCCCGAACCGGCCCACGGCCCCCGGGTCTCACCCCTCCTGGAGCAGCGTCACCATCCGCGCCAGCAGTGCCGCGCGCTCCGGCATGCGGGTCACGTCGGTCCACTCGTGGTCGGCGTGCGGGCCGCCGCCCACCGCGCCGAGGCCGTCCAGGGTGGGGGCGCCCGCCGCGGCGCAGAGGTTGCCGTCGGAGATGCCGCCCACGGCGGCCGATCCGGGCCATTCCAGGCCGAGTTCGGCGAGCGCGGTACGGGCCGTCTCCAGCAGGCCGGTGGCGGAGGCCTCTTCGAGGGGCGGGCGGTTGGGTCCGCCGGTGATCTCGTAGGGGAGCCGTGCCACGTCGGCGACGATGCGGTGGAGCTCGGCGTCGATGTCCTTCTGCGCCTGGACGTCGGGGACGCGGACGTCGACCGTGACGTGGGCGCGGTCGGGGACGGTGTTCTGGGTGGTGCCCGCGCTCGCCACCGTCGGTGTGACGGTGACCCGGTCGTCGTACGCGGCGAGGGATTCCAGCGCGACGATGATCCTGGCCAGGTCCGTCAGGGCGTTGGAGCCCTTGTGGGGCTCCAGGCCGGCGTGGGCGGCGATGCCCTTGACGCGGATGTCGTAGAACGACCAGCCCTTGCGGGCGTGCTTCAGGCCGCCGCCGTCCGCCGCGCCCTCCAGGACCAGCGCGGCGCGGGACTTGCGTGCCCACTCGGTGACGATCTCGGCGCCCGCGGGGGAGCCGATCTCCTCGTCGGCGGTGATCAGGAACGCGACGGCGGGGTACTCGCCGGTCAGCTCGCGCAGCCGGGCCAGCCCGTACAGGCCCTGGATCAGGCCGCCCTTCATGTCGAAGACGCCGGGGCCGGTCGCCCGGGTGCCGTCGACGAGGAACGGCCGGCGCTTCAGCGTGCCCATGGGGAACACGGTGTCGAAGTGGCCGACCAGCAGGACGGGTCGTACGTCGGCCGGGCCGAGGCGCCAGAGCAGCCCGCCGGGGCGGCCGTTGCCGGGGTCGTGCGGCAGCACCGTGGGGGCGGTACCGAGGAGGCGGGTGCCGATTTCGGCCAGTACGTCCCGGCATGCGCGGAGGGCGTCGCCGTCGGAGGAGGGGGACTCGGCCCGTACGAGCCGTTCCAGATCCGTGACCATCGCGTCGGTGTCTTCGGTGAGGCGGCGCAACAGGTCACGCGGGTCGAGGACTTGGGATGCGGGCACGGCGGGACTCCTTTGGCGCGGCTTCCGTGGGGATACGCCTCTGCATGATTGCTCTGCCCCGACATGCGAAAGTTTGTGTGACCCGCCAAGTTTTGGAGCTGATCCGCCGTGCCCGACCACAACCCGGAGCACGTGGGCGCCGCCGGGCCGGCCGGTTCACCGGGGCGAGCCGACGCCACCCCGCAGCCCGCCGCCGACACCCCGGTGACGCTGGCCACCGTCGTGGACTGCCTGGGGCCCGGCACTGTCGCCGTGTGGGCCGCCCCGCACGGTCTCGGCGTGCCCGTCCGTACGCTCGCCGTCCACGAGGGCGCGCCGGGCCCGGACCCCGCCGGGGCAGCGCCGGAACCGGCCGGGCCCGAACGGCCGAGCGCATCACCCCCCAGCCCGCTCCTGCTCGGCATCGGGGCCGGGGGCGAGCCCGGCGGGCTGATCCGGGCGGCGGTCGGGGCCGGGGCGGGTGCCGTGATCGTCAAGGACGGCGGGGACCGTGCGCTGCGCGAGGCGAGCGCCCTCGGTACGGAGCACGGGGTCGCGGTCCTGGCGCTCGCGCCCGACCAGGACTGGACCGACCTGATCGGGCGGCTGCGCGCCCTGCTGGCGGTACGGGTGGGGCCCGGGACGCGGCGGGCCGCGATGTTCGGGCGCCGGCACGACCTGGTGAGCCTCGCCAACTCCCTCTCCCGGCTGGTCAACGGCTCGGTGATGATCTTCACCCCCGGTCAGGAGCTGCTCGCCGCCTCCCGTCTCGGCCCCGGCGACGACGAGATGCGCCGGGCCGCCGTACTCGACCAGCACGGCCCGGTCGGGTACCGGGCGCGCCTCGTCGAACTCGGTGTCTACCGGCGGCTGTGGTCCAGCCCCGAGGTGGTCGACGTGGCGGCGGTCCCCGAGTTCGGCGCGGGGCGCCGGCTCGCGGCGGCGGTGCGCGCCGGTACGGAGAACCTCGGCTCGATCTGGGTGGCCGAGGGCGGCGAACCGCTCGCCGCGAACGCCGCCGTGCTCCTGGCGGACGCCGCGACGGTCGCGGTGAGCGTGCTCCTCGGCCTTGACCAGGAGGAGGTGGCCCGGCGGCGCCTCGACGAGGAGCTCCTCGGCCGGGCCCTGCTCGGCGACGTCGATCCGCGTCTCGCCGCCTCCCATCTGGCCGTCGACCCGGGGACTCCGGTCACCGTGCTGATCGCGGACCTGTCGGCGCACGGCCCGGGGCTCGGCGCCGCCGACCTGTACCGGGCGAAGGAGGAGGCGCTGCGCCGCCTCGCCGGTTACCGGTGGCGCGCACTGGCCACCACCGGCCCGTCCCGGGTCGTCGTCGCGCTGGTGGGCCCGGTCGACCCGGACGGGATACGGCGGGCGGCGGACGCGGTCGGTGCCGCGGTGGCCGACGCGGTCGGCGCCCGGCCGCGTACCGGCATCGGTCTCTGCGTACCGCACCTGGGGGAGCTGCCCGCCAGCCGGATGGAGGCGGAGCTGGTGGTACGCGCCCTGGCCCGGCGCGGCGAGGTCCGCAGCGCCTGCCTGGAGGACGTGCGCGGCACCGTCAACCTGCTGGTGCTGGGCGAGGCCGTCACCGCCGACCGGCGGCTCCAGGACGGGCCCGTGCACCGGCTGCGCGCGCACGATCTGCGGCGCGGCACCGCGTACACCCAGACCCTGGCGGCCTATCTGGACGCCTTCGGGGACACCGCCGCGGCCTCCCGGGAGCTGAACATCCACGCGAACACACTGCGTTACCGGATGGGCCGGATACGTGAGCTGACCGGGCTCGACCTGGGCGATCCTTACGAGCGGCTGAACGCCGCCGTACAGCTCTTCGCCCTCGGGCCGAACGCGTTTGTCGCGGAGCACGAGAAAATGCCGAAAACCTCTTCGTCGTCCACAAACCGTGGGAGTACGTCCAGTTTGCACACTGCTGACCACGATCCGACGACAGGTTCCGGGTCGTGATCGACCGGTATCCGCGTGGAGGTGGAAGATGACAGAGGGCAAGAGCTCCCGGGTTCGCTCAGCCAAGCGAGTGGCCACGGCCGCCGTCGCCGTGCTTTTCATGACCTGGCTGATCGATTACATCGACCGGCTTGTGATCACCCTTGCCCTGCCCGACATCGGTGAGGAGTTCGGCCTCGGCACCACGATGCAGGGCCTGATCCTCACGGCCTTCTTCATCACCTACGCGGCGATGCAGATCCCCGGCGGCATCCTCGCCGACACCAAGGGCGCCCGCCGCGCGATGCTGATCGCGGCCGGCGGCTGGACGGTCTTCACCGCCGCGAGCGGGATCGCCATCGGCCTGACGACCATGATCGTGATCCGCGCGGTCTTCGGCATCTTCCAGGGCATGTACCCGGCCGCCTCCATGAAGGCGCTGAGCGAGCGCACCACCCCGGCGCAGCGGCTGACCGCGAACGGCATCATGTCCGCGTCCAACCCGCTGGGTTCCGCGATCGCCCCGATCGTCGCCGCACCGCTCATCGTGGCCTTCGGCTGGCGCGGGGCGTTCTGGTCGGTGTCCGTGCTCGGCCTGCTCATCGTGATCGTGCTGTGGAAGGGCATGCCGAAGCCGCTGACCACCGAGGAGCTCGCCGCCGCGACCGGGCAGTCGGAGGCCCCGGAGCCGGTCGCCCAGGTGTCGCTGCGCCAGGCCATGGGCCTGCTGAAGTCCTCGATGATGTGGCGCTTCGCCCTGATGATGTGCGGGTTCAACATCATCGGCTGGGGCCTGGTGTCCTGGGTGCCGTCCTACCTCCGCGAGAACAAGAACGTCTCGCTCACCGGTGTGGGCCTGCTCTCCGGCGTCCCGTGGGTCGCCGCGGCGATCAGCATGATGATCGGCGGCTACCTCTTCGACCGCTTCCTCAAGGGCAACCACCGGCGCGTGGTCGTCCCCGTCATGGTGGTCCTCGGCGGCCTGCTGGTGATGATGGTGCGCGCCGGGTCGGCGGGCGAGTTCATCGCCTGGGAGACCTGCGCGACCCTCGTTATGTACCTGGCGTACATGCAGATCTTCGGCCTGCCGCTGCGCATGCTGCCCCCGGAGTACGCGGGTGTCGGCGGCGGCATGGTGAACTTCGGCGGCCAGCTCGCCGGTGCGATCTCGCCGTTCGTGATGGGCTTCCTCGCGGAGCACTTCTCGTACGGTGTGGCCTTCTCCTTCCTCGGTACGGGCTGCGTCCTGGCGATCGTCGGCGCGCTGGTCACCCCGCAGACCCCGGAGGCGTTCCGGGCCGGCCTCGGCCGCCACCTGGAGCTGTCGGAGCCCGAGTCCGCCCCGGAGCCCGTCGCGGTGGGCGCCGCGTGACGGCGTCCGTACCCGGAAGCGGTACCGGCTCCGGCCCCGGCCCCGCGCCCGGCCCCGTGCCCGTCGCAGAGCTCAAGGAGCGGGCGCGGGCGGCGATCGAGGGCTACCGGGAGCGCCTGCTGGACCTCAGCGAGGACCTCCAGCGCCACCCGGAGACCGGATTCCGTGAGCACCGGGCCGCCGCGACGGTGGCCCGGTGGTTCACGGAGCTCCAGCTCCCCTTCGAGAGCGGCCTCTCCCTCACCGGGGTGAAGGCGCGGATGTCCGGGCGCACGCAGGGTCCCACCGTCGCCGTGCTCGGCGAACTGGACGCCCTGGTGCTGCCCCGCCACCCGCTCGCCGACCCGGAGACGGGCGCGGCCCACGCCTGCGGCCACCACGCCCAGGTGGCGTCGATGATCGGCGCCGCGATCGGCCTGGCCGCCGTACGGCAGCACCTCGACGGGGACGTCGCGTTCCTCGCCGTACCGGCCGAGGAGAGCGTGGAGCTGGAGTGGCGGCGGACACGGGTACGGGCCGGTGAACTGAAGCACCTGGTCGGCAAGGCCGACCTGCTGGCGCGGGGTGCCTTCGACGATGTGGACATGGCGATGCTCGTCCACACGACCGGGCAGCCCGTCCGGCTCAGCGTCGGGGACAGCCACAACGGGTCGGTGGTGAAGCGGATCGTCTTCACCGGCCGGTCCAGCCACGCCGGTTCGTCGCCGTGGCACGGGGTGAACGCGCTGAAGGCGGCGATGCTGGCGATCAGCGCGATCGACGCCCAGCGGGACACCTTCCGCGACGAGGACGCGGTACGCGTCAACGCCGTGCTGCCGCACGGGGGCGACGCGCCCACCGCCGTACCGGACCGCGCCGAGCTCGAAGTGGTCATCCGGGCCCGCACCCTGGACGCCCTGCGCGGCGCCTGCGCCGTCGTCGACCGGGCCGCCCGGGCGGGCGCGGTGGCGCTCGGCGCCCGCGCGAGCGTGGAGACCACCCTCAACTACCTCCCGCACCACCAGGACCCGGCCCTGGTCGAGCTGGCCAGGGCCAACGGCACCGCGCTCCACGGGCCGGACGCGGTGGTCCCCGGCCGGCACCTCGGCGCCTCCACCGACATGGGGGACCTCGGCGCGGTCATGCCGGTGCTGCACCCCTTCACGGGGGGCGCCACCGGGGACGCGCACAGCGTCGACTACCTGGTCACCGACCACGTCCTCGCCGCCCTGGAACCGGCCGTGCTGATGGCCTGGTGCGTCATCGACCTGCTGGCCGACGGCGCCGCCGGGGCGCACGACACCCTCGCCCGGCGCGCGTCCCGTGGCGGCGCGGAGCCGGACGAGCGGTCCGCCGCCGACCGGTACGCCGGCCTGCGGGCCGGATTCGACGGCCTGACCCACTACGACGGAACCCACGACGGCCCGGTCCACGACGGCCCGGTCCACGACGGCCCGGTCCACGACGGCCCGGTCCACGACGACACGGTCCACGACGACACGACCCACGACACGGTGCGTGGGACAGAAGGAGAACTGTGAGCACCCCCGAGAGCACCCCCGCGCGGAACGAGCCCAGGATCGCGCTGGTCACCGGAGCGGCCGGAGGCATCGGGGCGGCCGTCGCGCGGCGGCTGAGCGAGGACGGCGTCAAGGTGATCCTCGCGGACCTCCGCGCCGACCGCCTCGCCCCGCTCGTCGCCGAGGCCTCTTCTTCCGGGAGCGCCGGTACGTTCGCCGCGCTGGAGGTCGACCTCTCCGACCGCGCCTCGCTGCCGGGCTTCGTGGACCGCGCCTGGGAGGTGTTCGGCGGCCTGGACATCCTGGTCAACGCGGCCGGCCTCTACCCGAGCGCCCCGCTCCTGGAGATGCGCGACGACCAGTGGGACCAGGTCATGGACGTCAACCTGTCCGCGGTCTTCTCCCTGTCGCGGGCCTTCGCCCGGCGCCTGGTGGACGCGGACCACGGCGGCCACATCGTCAACATCAGCTCCGGTGCCTCCGCCCGCGCCCGCCGCGGTGCCGCGCACTACTGCACCTCCAAGGCCGGCCTGGACATGCTCACCAAGGCGTTCGCCCTGGAGCTCGCCGAGCACAGCATCCACGTCAACGCCGTCTCCCCGGGCTTCATCGAGGTAGACAGCGAGGTGAACCCGCTCGGCGAGGAGTACGTCCGCAAGATCCGCGGCGGACAGCCCTGGCCCCGCGCCGGTGTCCCCGAGGACATCGCCGGAGCGGTCGCCTTCCTCTGCGGCCCCGACGCCTCGTGGATGACCGGCGCCTCGCTCTCCGTGGACGGCGGTGCGGGCACCGGCAACGCCGCACTGCCGCTGAGCTGAGCGGAGCGACGACACCCATGACTTCGGAAACCACGACGGCCTCGGAAACCACGCCGGCCTCGGAAACCACGCAGGCTTCGGGAACCACGCCGGCTTCCCGGTCCGCACGGAGCGGATACGTCTGCGTCACCTTCGACTTCGACGCGATCTCCTCCTGGATGGCGCGGGGCATGCTGACCGCGACCCCGCTCTCCCGGGGCGAGTTCGCCGCCGTCGCCGTACCCCGGCTGCTGCACATCCTGGAGTCCCGGTCCATCCCCGCGACCTGGTTCGTACCCGGGCACACCGCCCTCACGTACCCCGAGCTGACCCGTGAGCTCATCGCCCGGGGCCACGAGGTGGCGGTCCACGGGCACGCCCACGAGAACGTCGCCGCCCTGGACCCGGAGGCCGAACGCGCCGTGCTGCAGAGGTCGTTGGATGCCCTTGAGGAGGTCACCGGTACTCTGCCGCGCGGCTTCCGGGCGCCCGCCTGGGACCTGTCCGACGCCTCCGTCGAACTGCTCGTGGAACACGGACTGCGCTACGACAGCAGCCTGATGGGCCACGACTACGCCCCGTACCCCTGCCGCACCCCGGACGTCCCGCACGACTCCGGCGTCCGCTGGGGCGAGCCCGCCGGGCTGCTGGAGATCCCGGTCGCCTGGTCCCTGGACGACTTCCCGTACCTGGAGTTCCTGCGGACCGCGTCCGGCCTGATGCCCGGACTCCGCGACCCGCGCGAGATGTTCGCGAGCTGGACCGCCGATCTCGATTACATGGTGCGGGACTTCAAGGACGGAGTCCTCACGGTGACCATGCACCCCGAGGTCATCGGCCGCGGCCACCGACTCCTTGCCCTGGAACACTGGCTCGACGAAGTCGCCTCGCGCGGCGTCGAGTTCGTCACCTGCGAACAGGTCACCGACCTGGTCGCGGCAGGTGCGGATCTGGGGCAGTACCGGCCGGTCTGACCGGCCCGCCGTACCGGAACGCCCGACCGGTCAGGGGGAGGGCACGGCGGTACGCGCACACACGACGGGCCCCCGGGCAGCACGCCCCGGGGGCCCGTCGTGCCGTGGTCACTTCCGGTGGCCGGTCACCCGGGCGACCCAGGTGATGAAGTCGGCGGCGTCGGTGTTGGAGCCGTGCCCCTGGTCCCAGTACATCAGCGAGTTCACGTCGTCGCCGAGGCCGTGCAGGGTCGCGGCGAGGTTGCCGACGACGGTCAGCGCGGTGTCGGTGTCCTTGGTGCCCACGCGTATCCACCAGTGCTTGGAACGGCCGGGGTTGTGGCGCGCCAGGTGGTACATCGGGTTCATCAGGTCCAGCAGGGCCGGGATGTCGCTGTCCACGCGGCCTGCGGTGAGCCCGGTGGTGTCGTGGCGCTGCCCGTACGCGGTGAAGTGGCGGGCCTCGGTCGTGCCGGTGCCGAACTCGTTGTTCTCGCCGCCGGACAGGTCGAACGTGTCGAAGGCCGGGGCGGTCTTCTTCCGCGCTCCCACGTGGGCGAGGTAGTCCGCCCAGGTGAAGGCCGCCCGGCCGTTCTTCCACGTGATGAAGGGGTTGGCCGACAGGTACGCCGAACGGTCGGCCTCGGCAAGGCCCTTGAGGTGGGTGGTCGCGGCGGGCCGGACGTAGGTCTCCAGCAGGTACTCGTCGTAGTTGCGCGCGGTGAGCGGGCCGAACCCGTTCAGGCCCTTCAGGCGCAAGGAGGCCTGGTATTCGGCGAACTGGGCCCGCAGCTCCTTGGACACGGGCTGGTCGAGCGTGCCGCTCTGCGGGGTGTTGGTGCCCCAGTTCCACTCGTACGCGCCGTCGGCGTGCTCCAGGTCGGTGATCGGGCACCAGTCGCCGCTGGCGAAGACCGCGTCGCTCGCCTCGGCCGCACCCAACTCCCTGAGGTACGGGGTATAGAGCGAGCTGTCCCCGGAAGCGCCGAGGAGCGCCGAGAGCGCGCCGCCCGCACTGGTGCCGGTGGAAACGATGCGGCGGGTGTCGCCGGGGATGCGGCCCTGGTTGGAACGGACGTACCGGACCGCCGCCTTGAGGTCCACGATCGCGGCGGGCGCGGTGCCGTAGTACGTACCGCTCGCATCGGTGAGGGTACGGCCCCGGCAGCCCGGCTCCACGACGACGTACCCGGCCGCCAGGCCCAGCTCGGGCAGGCTGACCATCTGGCCCATGCCGTTCAGCATGTCGTTCGAGCCGGAGGGCGCTTCGGCGGTGCCGGTGCCGGTTGTCGGGGTGCCGGTGCCTGCTCCCGTACCCGTACCCGTACCCGTACCCGTCCCGGCCGGGGGAGCGCCCGTCCCGCCGCCCATCCCGCCGAGGTCGCCCATCTCCATCGCGGCCTCACCGACGCCGGCGGCGGCGGCCACGCTCGCGGGGAAATAGCCGCCCACGGAATTGGAGAAGAGAATCGGCGCGTTCGTCGCATCGACGGCCTTGCCGTCGATCCTGACGGGAACGCTGACCACCAGGCTCTGGTGCTCGGCGTCGACCGGTGCGGAGACGTAGGTGATCGCCTTCCAGAAGTGGTAGGTCACCTCCTTGTCGCCGGCGTCGGTCGTGATGGTCGTCGTCAGTTCGGTGTACGCGCCCGGGTCGAAGATCAGGGCCCCCGAATTTCCCGGCTTCCCCGCATTCTGCGAGGAGCCGCGGCTTTCCGCCTGGGCGTTCGCGGCGAATCCCCCGACGGCTGCCGCTCCTGCGACCGACCCGAGGCCCACGACGACGGTCCTGCGTTTCACTGCCCTGTGCTTCACGGATTTCTCCTTTTACGGCAGCCGGAACTGCCGCGCGTGCAACGATCGCTTGCAACTGCCGCGTGTGCTGGACGACTACGCGGGTGCTGCATTGCTTCTGCGCTTTCGAACCTATGCCATCGTCCAGCAAATCTTCAACAATCCTGTTGACTCTGCTCCGAGATGCACAGGTGAAATAACGGGAATGCACAGGGATGAATATGAGAATTCCCTGAGTGAATATCCGGGATTCCTGAGAATTTCTCAGAATTTCCGCGGGAAGGTGTTCCGGTCGACATCCCTGCGGTGGGCGCGGCAGTGGGGCGTCGGCGAGACCCGAGGCGACCGCTGGAGGGAGAAGGGGAGGAGGAAGAGGGTGTACCCACCTCTTTCCACTCTCAACATATAGCGCAAGGGGGGCCTTGCGGCAAGGCCCCCTCGGTGGCGCACAATCGGCGGCCGACCTCGGAATTCCGTGCGTCCCACCCCCACCCCGGAGCCGCCCGCATGCCGTCCCAGCCCTCCCCGGCCTCCCTGAGCGCAGCCCCGGCCACCACCGCGTTCGCGCTGCCCGACCGCCTCGCCGCGAAGGCCGACCCCCGGCTGATCGCCCGCGACGAGGAGCACTTCGCCGCCGTCGCGGGGGCCCTGGAGGAGTCGGTCGCCGAGCTGACCGCACAGCTCGACGCCGCCCGCAGGGCGCCCGGCGGCGCGGGCCGGCAGGCGATGGACCGGGACACCGAGATCCGCCGTCTCACCGCCCGCCTGCGCACCCTGCGCCGCTTCGGCCTCGACCTCTGCCTCGGGCGGATGGTCGGCGAGGCGGGGACGGGGGCGGAGGCAGAGGCGGGGACGGGGACGGGAGCAGCGGCAGACCCGGTGTACGTCGGACGGCTCGGCCTCACCGACAGCACGGGCCGCAGGCTGCTGCTCGACTGGCGCTCCCCGGCCGCCGAACCGTTCTTCGGGGCCACCCACGCCAACCCGATGGGCCTGGCGAGCCGCCGCAGATACCGCTGGACCGACGGCCTGATCAGCGACTACTGGGACGAGGTCTTCACCGCCGACGGGATCGACGGGCACGCCGCGCTCGACGACCAGTCCGCGTTCGTCGCGAGCCTCGGCTCCAGCCGCTCGCCCCGGATGCGGGACGTGCTCTCCACCATCCAGGCCGACCAGGACGCCATCATCCGCGCCGGTTCGCGCGGCGCCCTCGTGGTGGACGGCGGCCCGGGCACCGGGAAGACCGTCGTGGCGCTGCACCGTTCCGCGTACCTCCTCCACTCCGACCCCCGGCTCGGCCACCGCAGGGGCGGGGTGCTCTTCGTCGGCCCGCACCGCCCGTACCTGGACTACGTCGCCGACGTCCTGCCCAGCCTCGGCGAGGAGGGCGTCCAGACCTGCGTACTGCGCGACCTCGTCGCCGAGGGCGCCCGGGCCTCCGTGGAGCGGGACCCGGAGGCGGCGCGGCTGAAGGCGTCCCGGGAGCTGGTGACGGAGGCGGTCGAGGCGGCCGTCCGGTTCTACGAGGAGCCGCCCGCGCGGGGCATGACCGTCACCACCCACTGGGCCGACGTACGGCTGAGCGCCCAGGAGTGGGCGGCGGCCTTCGCGGCCGCTGAGCCCGGCACCCCGCACAACGAGGCCCGCGAACAGGTCTGGGAGGAGCTCGTCGCCCTCCTCGTCGACAAGCACGACGAGGACACCCCGACCGACCGGCTCACCGCGTCCCTGGCGAAGAACCACGAGCTGCTCGCGGCCTTCGACCGGGCCTGGCCGCTGCTCGACGCAGCCGACCTGGTCGGCGACCTCTGGTCCGTACCCGCCTACCTGCGCAGGTGCGCCCCCTGGCTGGACGCCGACGACCGGCGCCTGCTGCGCCGCGACGAGGCCCGCGCCCAGGAGTGGACCGTCTCCGACCTGCCGTTCCTGGACGCCGCCCGGCAGCGGCTCGGCGACCCGGGGGCCGCGCGCCGCAAACGCCGGGGCGAGGCGCTGATCGCCGCAGAGAACGCGCGGATGGCCCAGACCGTCGACGCGCTGCTGGAGGCCGACGACGACGGCGAGGGCGTCATCACGATGCTGCGTGTCGGCGACATGCGCGAGGCCCTGACCGACGAGTCGGCGCTCTCCGGAGGCGACCCGGACCTGCTCGCGGGCCCGTTCGCGCACATCGTCGTCGACGAGGCCCAGGAACTCACCGACGCGGAATGGCAGATGCTGCTGCTCCGCTGCCCGTCCCGCAGCTTCACCATCGTCGGCGACCGCGCCCAGGCCCGCCACGGGTTCACGGAGTCCTGGCGGGAACGCCTGGAGCGGATCGGGCTCGACCGGATCGAACTGGCCTCGCTGAGCGTCAACTACCGCACCCCGGCAGAGATCATGACCGAGGCCGAACCGGTCGTCCGGGCCGCGCTGCCGGACGCCAACGTGCCGACCTCCATCCGCAGCAGCGGCATCCCCGTCACGTACGGTCCCGTCGCCGGCCTCCGTACGGTCCTCGGCGACTGGCTCGACGCCCACCCGGACGGGACCGCCTGCGTCATCGGCGACCCGGCGTTCCGGGCGACCCCCCGGGTGCGGTCGCTGACTCCGCAGCTGGCCAAAAGACTTGAGTTCGACCTCGTCGTGCTGGTCGAGCCGGAGTCCCTCGGTACGGGGATCGCGGGGGCCGTGGACCGCTACGTCGCGATGACCCGGGCGACGCAGCGGCTGGTCGTCCTGACGGACGCCTGAGCACCTACCGGCTCCCGCTCCCGCTTCCGCTTCCGGTCAGCAGCTCCGCGAGACCGGCGGCGGCCTTCTCGGCCGACCGCTGGTTGATCAGCCCCTCCACCGCCACGGCCCGGAGCCCGACCTTCGTACGGTGCCCCGGGCCCCGGGTCAGCAGCGCGGTGACCACGACCGGATTCAGACCGCCGGAACCACCGGGCGCGACCACGCGGACCGCCCGCCGGCCACCGGCGGCGGCCGGCTCGGTCGGCGTCCCCGCCTCTTCGAGCACTCCGGTGACGTGCCGCACCGCGTCGTCGAAGGGCAGCTCGACGACGAGGTCGAGCTCCCGCACGGTCTTCCTCAGCAGCTTGGCCCGGAGCCCGGTCAAGGTGCCGTCGGGCTTGGAACGGATGCCCATCCACTTCACCGCCTCCGCCAGCACCTGGTCCTCGGTCCGGTCGTCGCCGTGCGCGTCCCCGTAGCCGTCCCCGCTGCCGTCTTCGCTCCGGTCCATGAGCCCTGTCCCTCCGCCGCCGAACTGCTGAACTGCCGATTCCGCTGCCACGGCCATTGTGCGACAGCGCGTTCGACCGGGCGGTCCCGGGCTGCGGACATCGCTCAGACAGCGCGGGCGAGGACCAGGTCGTTGATGTGGAGCATGTCGACCTCGCCACCCCATGAGTCCAGCAAACGGCGTGTGTCGACGAGGAGTTGGGCGAGGCTGCGCTCGGGGAGGATGCGGTAGGCGGAGACCGAGGTGAGGAAGGCGAGGTAGCGGGCGGTGTCGTACCGCATGGTCTGCCGGAAGCGCACCGTACGCAGGTCGGTGAAGCGCCCGTCGCGCCGCAGTTCGTCCACCGGCCAGCCCGGGCCCTCCACGCCGTCGAGGGTGCCCGCCTCCGGGCCGTAACGGGAGGCGAGGGCGTCGTGCGGGGGTTCCTCCACGCCGTGGAGACGGTCGATGGCACGGAGTCCGGCGAACAGTTCGGGGTCGATCACTGCGACCGGATTCCAGAACAGGGCCATTGCGCCGCCGGGTTCGAGGACGGAGTGGGCCAAGTCCCAGCGGCGTTCCGGGTTCACCCAGTGCCAGGAGGTGGCGGCGAACAGCAGCCCGAAGCGGCGCCCCGACGGGCTCCACTCCTCGAAGTCGCCCGGCTCGACATGCACATGGGGGTACGCGGCCGTGTTGCGGCGCAGCACCTCGGCCATCCGGGCGTCCGGTTCGACGCAGACGACCGGTACGCCGCGTGCCGCGAAGAGCCCGGTGGCCCTGCCGGTGCCCGCCCCGACCTCCAGGGCTGTACGGTCGCCGAGCTCCGCGTACTCCAGCACCTCGGTGACCAGCTCGTCGGCGTACCCGGGACGCCCACGGTCGTACACCTCGGCCACCTCGCCGAAGACCGTGCGGCGCGGGGGCCGCCCGGGCCCGGTGTCCTTGAAGCGGTCCGGTGCGGTGGGCATGGGCATCCCTCTGTTCCTCGGTGCGGGGGCATTCAACCTACCGCCGGACGGGGTGCGTCCGAGAAGCGCTCAGGGGGTCGCGGTGCGGCCCGGGTCCAGCGCGCGTCGGGCGGCGTTGATCACGTTGTGGGCCTCGGTGCCGTACACGGCCGACGTCTGAAGGGTTTTCCACACCTTTGTGTACAGGGCGATGTTGTCGGCGTCGTTCAACCACAGTTCGGCGTGCCAGTCCTCCGCCACCACCAGGCGATCGTCGAGGATTCAGAAGCCGTTGGCGGGGACGATCTCCATTGACGCTGTGAACGGGATGACGCCCAGTTCGACCGTGTCCAGTCCGATCATGCCGAATGGGACGTGCCGCTGGATCGCATCAGGCCTGTCGCGGGGGCGTCGTGAGCGTCGGCGGTGAGGTTGCCCCTGGGGACCCTGCCGGATGCGGGCGTTCCCGGCAGGGTCACCAGTGGCGCGTCACCGCGCTCCGGCCCCGGTCAGACGACCGTGCAGGCGGCTCCGCCGAGGGTGAAGGCGGAGGGTTCCGCGTAGGTCCCGGTGTAGGTGCCCTGGAAGCCGAAGTTCTGGGTGGCTCCGGGGCTGATGACGGCGTTGGCCGTGGTGTTGTGTGCCGTGACCGCGCCGCTGGTGGGGCTGACCGTCGCGTTCCAGGCCTGCGTCACCTGCTGGCCGGAGGGGAGGGTGAAGGCGAGGTTCCAGCCGTTGACGGCCGTGGTGCCGGTGTTCTTGACGGTGACGTTGGTGGTGAACCCGCCCGGCCACACGTTGGGCGTGTACTCGACCTGGCAGGCGGCCTGTCCGGCCGGCGGAGTCGTGGTGCCGCCGCCGGGCTCGGTCGTGCCGCCTCCGGTGCCGTTGCCGTTGGTGTCCTGGCCGTCGGTGACGGAGGACGAGAAGGCGGAGAGCGAGAGGCCCGCCCCGCCGATCCACGGCTCGAAGCCGGCCTGGACGCTGGTCAGGTACCAGTTGCTGGCGGCCATGCCCTGGCTGACGGTCCGGTCGATGAAGTCCTTGACGTCGAACGACCAGCTGTTGATCGCGGACGGGGCGACGAAGGAGATCACGTCGTTGCCGCCGTTGTTCCCGGTCCAGATCTCCCAGGTCTTGCCGCCGATGGTGGCGGTGCTGGTGGGGGACCCGATGGGCTGGATGGAGCCGACCCGGTTGAACCAGATCATGATCTCCGTCTTGTTGACCCCGTCGGTCTTCGGCTGGGGGTCCAGCCAGATGTCGAACGCCGCGTCGTAGGTGGCGTTGCTGACGTACCCGTACGTCAGTGAGGTCGGTACGGCCGCGATGGTGTCGATCCGCTTCGGCAGGTTCGTCCCCGGCGAGCAGTTCGTGTAGTGGCAGCCGAGGAAGATCGACGGGTACGACTTCGGGGCGCCGTTGGTGGCGACGGAGCCGTCCGCCTGGGTGACGGTGAACCCGCTGTCGGTGACGTTGATGCACTGGGTGGCGCTGGTGCCCCAGCGGTTGTTCTGGACGGTGTAGCGGCCCTGGACGGTGGTGGAGCCGTACTGCTCGCATATCTGGCCGGTGGCCTGCGTGGCCGCCTGGGTGGCGGGGCCGGCGGTGAGCAGCGCGGTGGTCGTACCCAGCATCAGCGTCAGAGCTGTCAGGAGGGTGCGTGCACGGTGTCGCATCATGTCCCTTCGGGCAGTGGGGGAAGGTGGTGGGGCAGTCGTGGGAGCGCTCCCATCCGGGGGGACTGTAGGGGCGGCCGGGAGAGGGTGACAAGACGGCGGACAGGGTTTGTTTCGTTCGACGGGGCGTCGACGGCAGGTTCGACGGCGCGTTCGACGGGAGCTTCGAAGGCCTTCGACGATGTGCTGCTCAAACGCGCGTCGAGGTGAAGCGCTTCCGGTGAACGCGGGCTGCCTGGGCGGCTGTTGGCGCCTTCGGATTGCGGTCGGGCGCCATGCCGGAGTGGTGCGCGGCCGGCCCCGGCAGGCGGTGGTCTTCCTATGCTGGCCGCCATGACCACGTACCCGCCCATGCCCTCCCGCCTGGAGACCGAGCGGCTGACGCTGCGGCCCTGGTCCCCGTCGGACGCGCCCGCCCTGCGCGCCCTGCACGCCGAACGGGGTACGGAGGCGGAGTCGCTCGCGTACGTCCGGGGGCTGATCGGCGCCATGATCGAGCGCATCCCCTCGGACGGCATCGCGCTGTTGCCGGTCCGCCTGCGCGAGGCGGGTGGCGGGGGAGGCGGCGAGGGGGATCTCATCGGCTACTGCGGGCTCATCGTCGGGCGTTCCAGCCTCGAAGAGCCGGAGATCGCCTACGAGTTCTTCCGCCGCTCGCACGGCAACGGGTACGCGACCGAGGCGGCCCGGGCCGTCGTCGACGCGGTGGCCGGTACCGGCCGTACCCGGATCTGGGCCACGGTCCGGCCGTGGAACGAGCCCTCGTTCCGGGTGCTCGACCGGCTGGGATTCGTCCGTGACCGCACCACGACGGACGGGCGGGGCGAACTGGTCTGGCTCGTACGCGAGTTGTGACCCGAGGTGCGCGCGGGGAGTGAACCGCGGACGGCGGGAGGCGATGGCTCCCCCCGTCGTCCGCGCTCTCGGGGTCAGGCCTTCGGGGCGATGACCGCGGCCGTTCCGTAGGCGCAGACCTCGGTGCCGATGTCCGCGGCCGTCGTCACGTCGAAGCGCATCGCGAGCACGGCGTTGGCGCCGCTCGCACGGGCCGCCTCGATGAGGCGGGCCATGGCCTCGTTGCGGGTCTGCACCAGGGTCTTGGTCAGGCCCTTCAGCTCGCCGCCGATCACCGACTTCAGGCCGGCACCCAGCTGGGAGCCGATGTTGCGGGAGCGCACGGTGAGGCCGAACACCTCGCCGATCACCTGCTTCACCTCGTGGCCCGGTACGTCGTTGGTGGTCACGACCAGGACGTCCGAGCCCTTGGCCGGGCCGCCGGTGTAGTCATCTATGGACATGCGATTCGCCTTACGTCGAGGAGCTTGTGGAGGTGGAGTTGAAGCGCTTCCGGACCGACTTGCTTCCGGACTGACCTGCTTCCGAGCTGGCTTGCTTCCGGACTGACCTGCTTCCGGACTGGCTTGCTTTTGGGCCGACTCGCTTGTTCGTACCGCTAGTTGTTGATCCGGTTGTACACCTCTTCGGCGATGACCAGCTGTCCGAAGGCGTTGGGGTGGGCGGATCCGGGCGTCACCGGAAGCAGCGGGTTGATCCACGGCGAGGCGGACTGGCACATGTCGTGGCCCTGGAACAGGTCGGTCAGGCCGACGAATTCGGCCCCCTTGAGGTGGGCCGACATCTCCAGCATGAAGTTGAGCCGGTACGTGGTCTGGTTGAGCCAGGTGATGTCGCCCTTGGCCAGGGGCGCGGAGGAGCCGCAGATGCCGCCGTCGGCGGGGAAGAGGTTCGGGTAACCGACCACGACCACACGGGCCTTGGGGGAGCGGCGCTCGATGTCGGTGAGCATGTCGGTCAGCCGCGGGCTCAGCTTGGCGAAGTCGGCGTCCAGGTCCTTGCCGCCGGCCAGCCTGTCGCGGCAGGGGGTGCCCTCCTTCGTGGTCAGCCCGGAGAGTACGCAGGTGGTGAGCACGTCGGTGAAGCCGAGGTCGTTGCCGCCGAGGGTGACGGTCACCAGGTCGGTGTCCTTGGTGAGGGCGTTGACCTGGGGTGCGGCGGAGCCCTCCGTGTTCCACAGCGAGCGCGTGGTCGCTCCGGAGCATGTGACGTCCTTGAACACGGCAGGCTTGTACGTCGCGGCTATCCAGCCCGGGTAGCTGCCCGAGGAGCGGTCGCACGCGGCGTTCGTCACCGGGGACACGCCCGTACCGGCGGCGTACGAGTCGCCGAGGGCGACGTAGTTCGTGACGGAACCGGAGGTGCCGGCCGCCCCGGCCGGGGCGGAACCGGCGAAGAGCAGCGAGGCCGCGGCGGCGGTGAGGGCGGCGGTGGCCGCGGCACCGCGGCGGAGCTTGGCGAGGTGACGGGAGCGGTTCATCGAATTCCTAGCGATGTGGTGGGACGCCTGAACAGGGCGTGCCGGATCGCGGCGCCTTACCGGGCGCCGTGAGCGGGCGGAGTGAGGAAAGTTCGGGGTGGAGCGGGTCAGGAGGTCGGGTCCGGACGGTTGCCCCGGCGCAGGGCGCGGGCGATCCAGCCGATGATCAGGGCGTTGATCAGGGCGCCGAGGACGATCGAGAGGAGGAAGACCACGTCGCTGTCGGGCAGCGTGAGCAGCAGGACGATGCTGGAGGGGAGGGTGGCGCCCAGCGGGATGACCGCCGCCATCGACCCGTCGCCGGACGCGACGATCGCCCACCCGAGCAGAAGGGCGCAGCCGACGAGGTAGACGCGGGCGGCGAGGGTGCCGAGGGCCTGGCGCACGGAGCGAAGCAGGGAGCGGCCTGGACCGGCCATGGTGGTGGACTCCTGGGTGGGGACGGCCGCGGCGCGGCTGTTCGACGAGAGGTACGGATACGGGATACGGGTGACGGCCCGGGGTAACGGGGGTAACGGCGATCTGGTCCGGCCGGGCCGGCCCCGGGGGCTCAAGCGGGGCACAAACCAGGCTCACGCGGGCTCGGGTGGGGCTCGGTTAGGGCTTCGGCGGGGGCTCAGGCGGGGGAGTGGGGCGGGTTCGGGTGGGCGAGGCCGAGGTCGTAGGCGAGGATCGTCGCCTGGACCCGGTCACGGAGTCCGAGCTTCCGGAGCAGGGCGTTGACGTGGGATTTCACGGTGCCCACGGTGATGCCGAGCTGCTCGCCGATCTCCGTGTTGGTGAGCCCGGCCGCGATCAGGGTGAAGACGTCGATTTCGCGGGCGGTCAGGTGGCTCAGCTCGCGCGGGGTGTTGCCGCCGGGGAGCCCGCTGCCCGGCACGGACGCGTAGTGGTTGATGAGCCTCCGGGTCGCGGAGGGGGCGAGGACGCTCTCCCGGGCGGCCACCACCCGGATGCCCTGGAGGAGTTCGTCCGGGTGCACGTCCTTGAGGAGGAAGCCGGAGGCTCCGGCGCGCAGCGCGTCGAAGACGTAGGAGTCGAGGTCGAAGGTGGTCAGCACCAGGATGCGGGGCGCGTCGGGGCTGCTGGTGATGATCCGGGTGGCGGCGATGCCGTCCAGTTCGGGCATACGGACGTCCATGAGGACCACGTCCGGGGCGAGTTCGGCGGCGAGGCGCACCGCTTCCGCGCCGTCGGCGGCCTCGCCGACGACCGTCATGTCGTCCTCGGCGTCGATGACCGCGGCGAACCCCGCTCGCACGATGCCCTGATCGTCGACGACCAGCACGTTGAGGCTCATCGTTGTCCCTCCTTGTCGTCCGGCTTCGTGGCGGCGTCGGGCTTCGTGCCGTTGTCGGGCTGCGTGCCGTTGTCGGGCTGCGTGGTGTTGCCGGGCTGCATGGCGTTGCCGGCAGGCAGGCCGGGAGCCGCGGGCAGGGGCAGTCGGACGAGCACCGGGCCCGGCGGGTCGGTGATGCAGGTTCCGCCGATCACCGTGGTCCGCGCGGCCAGTCGGCGGCCGAGCGGGGCGCGGGCGGTGTCCGGTACGCCGGTCGCCGAGAGCGTCAGCGCTTCGCCGTCCACGTCGAGTGCGACCACCATGGGCCCGTCGTCGCCGGCCGCGAGTACCGTCTCGCAGACGCGGTAGGCAGCAAGATCGACATCGGTGGGCAGCCGTCTCGGCATGCGGTCGGCCATGCGTATCTCGACGTCCCGTCCGGTGGCCCGGAGCTGGTGGGCGAGGAGGTCGAGGGCCTGGAGGGTGGGCTGCGGCCGGAGTTCGGGTGCGGTCTCCGCGTCCCGGACCGTGTCGAGCAGGGCGCGCATCGCGGTGAGGGCTTCGCGGGCGCGTTCGGCGACGGCGTCGAGCCGGCCAGCCTCGGCCTGGGCGACCAGGTCGACGGTGCGGGCCAGCACCGTGGTCTCCAGCCCGGCGGCGATCCGGCGGCGTTCGGCCCACGCGTCCCGTACCGCTTCCTCGGTCCAGGCAGCCAGGCCGGTCGCCTGCGAGCTGCTCGCGGCCCGGCGCCGCCGCCCGCGCAGGACGCCGGTCCACCAGGCCGCGCCGACCGCGAGGGCCGGGCCGGCCGTCGCCCCTGCGACGAGCGCCCAGACCGGGACGCCGGTTCCGGTGTCCCGATGCAGGACGGCGGCGGTGGCGGCCGAGGCGTGCACCACCACGGCCGCGAACGGGCCGTACCTCGCCAGCGGGGTGCGGGGGTGCGCGCCCTCGGCCGGGCGGGCGGCGGTCGCCCCGGCCGCTACGGAGGCGAGCACCGCACAGGTGGCGGCCATGCTCAGCAGCGGCGGCAGCAGGGCGGGGCCGGTGTACGCGCCGGTGACCATCGCCACCGGCCAGAGCGCGGCCAGGCCGAGGACGGTGGCCAGGGTGGTGACGGGTGCGCGGTGCCGCCGGAGCAGGACGAGCGCCTGCGCCGAGGCCAGCAGCGCGAAGAGCACGCTCGCCGGGATGCGCTGGCTGTTCGACGCGGAGTAGTCCGTGTGGACCACCAGCAGCGGCAGCAGCGGTTGCAGGGCGAGCCCGGCCGCGGCGGCCGTCTGGGCGAGACGGTAGCTCCACGGGGCCGACCGCTCCGCCGACGCGGCGGCGTGCCGGCCGGGCAGCACCGCGCGCACCTCCCAGCCGCCCTCGGCGGTCGGGCCGCTGGTCAGGGTGCCGCCGGCCTCCCGCGCCCGGGAGCGCAGGAAGCCCTGGCCGCGGCCCGAGCCGAGGCCCGCGCCGTGCGCCGCCGCCCCGGCGGGCGAGGGCCCGCTGGTGACGACGAGCTCGGTACGGGTGTCGCCGTAGCGGCACTGTACGGTCGCGGGCGCTCCGGACGCGTGCCGCGCCACATTGGTCAGGGCCTCCCGGAGGATGCCGTACACCGCGTCCGCGACGGCCCCGTCCGGCAGCGGGTCGATCACGCACTCCACGCGTTGCCCGAGGCGGGAGAAACCGGCGACCAGGCCTTGCAACCGCTCCTGCGGCGACGGTAGTTGGTCCCGCGAGGGCGCCGGGGCCCGTACGGCGCCCAGCGCCCGGGTGACCTCGCGGCCGGTCTCCGCGGCGAACTCCAGAGCCTCGCCGACCATGTCGGGGCGGCGGTCGCGCAGCCCGAGCGCCGCGCCCGCCGTGACGACGACGGCCGTCAGGTGGTGGGCGCTGACATCGTGCAACTCCCTTTCCATGCGGCGTCGTTCGACCGCCGGAAGCCGGTGGCGCTCGATCTCCGCACGCTTCAGCCGCTCTTCGGCGACCTGTCGGGCCCGGTGGGCCCTGCGGGCCAGCAGCCCGGCCGCGCAGGCGGCCGCGTACAGCGTGGTGGTCAGCACGCGGTCGAGCCCGCTCCGGTCGCTGAGCCCGTGCAGGGTGATGTGCCACAGGAACTGCCAGGCGGCGAGCGCCACCGTGCACAACAGAGCGGTGAACGCGTCGCGTTCGCGGGCCACGGTGAAGACGGCCAGCGCGGCACCCGCCGTACCGAGGACCGCGACCGCTCCCGGGGGCAGCGGTTCGGCGCCCAGCGCGCAGGCGGCGGCGACCACGACGAGGGCCGCCTCCGGCCGCGCATGGCGGAAGCGGAGAGCCGCCGTCACCAGGCCGGCGACCAGGGCCGCCACCAGCAGGGCGGACCCGTCCGGGACGGTCCCACGGACCAGCGCCGCCCCTGGCCACACCGAGGCCTGGGCGCAGATCAGAAGGAGCGGGAGCAGCCGCTCGTCGGTTCGTTTCATGACAACTCAAAGGCTATGGGCGCAGGTCAGCGGCGTCCTCAGGCTGGAGAACGACCGCGCCCTCTACCCAGGGGTGGAGAGGCCGCACCCCTGGTTCGACGCGCCGATCGTTCCGCAGCGTGAGGACGCGGCCACGGCGCGGTCCTAGGCTCGATCCCATCGAGAAAGCGGCAGACCACGGGGGTTTCCCCGGCTCCCGCTTTCCCGCACATCGACCGATTCGCGTCGACCGGTTCGCGTCGACCGATTCGCGTCGACCGACCGACCGGCCGACCCACTCATCCACTCCACATCCGGGGGATCACCATGTCCAAGCGCGTTCTCGTCCCGTCCGTCATCGGTGTCGTCGCTCTCGGCGCGATCGCCGTCGGCGGTTACGCCATGGCCTCGTCCGCCACCGAACTCGCGGTGGAGCACGGTTCGGCCCACTACACCGCCCCGACTCCGCTGGTCGCCGGGAAGTTCACCTACTCCGCCGACGTGAGCGACGATTCGGGGGTCGAAGGCCTCAAGGTCATCGCCTGGCCCAAGAGTTCCGAGCTGGAGCCGACGGCGGAGGAGCTGCGGTACGTGGAGGACGCGAGCTGCGACAGCACCTCCGAGGAGACCTCTCGCTGCACCTACACGCGGTCCGTGTCGAAGAGTGAGGTGGCCGATCTGACGGCCGGTACCTGGTACGTGTCGGTGCTGGCGACGGCGAAGGACGGCGACACGGAGTTCGTGTCCCGCGCGGCCACCTTCGAGGTCACCCGCTGACTCCGTGCCGGCGCGGACCCGGCACGTACGGGCGGACGCACCGCACTCACGCGGGAATCCACACCGGCCACCACCCCGGCACGTTGTCCGCGCAGAACGGCGCCGGGTAGTCGTCCGGCATTCCCAGCCAGGTGGCCGCGAACCAGACGAGGAAGAGGGTGGCGGCCGTGCCCGCCGCGACCGCCCACCCGCCGTGGAAGCGCCGCCCCAGCAACCCGTACGGCAGCACCCAGCACAGGGTGCCGACGAGCCAGAGCGGGACGAAGAGGACGACCAGCGTCAGCGAGTTCGCGTACGAACCCCCGCCGATGTCGCAGGTGGTCCAGGCCCTGCCGATGAGGACGCAGGCGAGGGCGGCGGCGAGGAGACCGCACACCGCGCCGACGCCGCAGCCTCTGCCCCACATGGTCTGCCCCCCCCCGGCGTATGCGTTCCCCGCATGCGGCGGGGGACGCGGAGAACCCCGCGTCCCTGGCCTGGGGGCGGATCGCGCGGTGCGAGAGATCCTGCGGTGAGAGCCCTGCGGTGCGAGATCGTGCCGTGCGGGACCTACGGCGCGAGATCCCGCGGCGTGACCGGCGTGACCGGCGCGATCAGATGCGGACCGCGCCGTAGAAGCTGCCGATGGTGCTCATCGACTCGTAGCGGACGTAGGCACCCGGGTAGGGGGCGTGCAGTACCTGGCCGCCTCCGGCGTACAGGCCGACGTGCGAGTTGCCGTTGAAGAAGACCAGGTCACCGGGCTTCAGCGCGCTCTGCGAGACGTGGGTGCCCTGGTTGAACTGGGTGTACGTGGTGCGGGTGATCTCGACACCGGCCTGGTGGTACGCCCACTGGGTCAGACCCGAGCAGTCGAACGAGTTGGGGCCCGTGGTGACGGAGTGCGAGTACGGCATCCCGATCCGGGTGGCGGCGGCCGAGAGAGCGGCGGATCCGACGGCCGAGCCAGGCGCCTCGTTGCCGAGGTCGACCCGCTCACTCGCGCCGCGGCTGGCACGCTGGTCCTGAGCGGCGAGCTGGGCGCGTTCGGCCGCGGTGAGGGTGTTCAGCAGGTGCTGGGCGGCGGCCAGCTTGGCCTGGGACGCCTTCTTGCTCTTGCCGAGCGCCTCGCGGACCTCGGCGAGTTCGCCGAGCTTGCCCTGGGCCTCCTTGCGCTCCTGGGCGAGGGAGCGCTGCTTGGCCTGGATCTTCTCCAGCGACTCGGCCTGCTTGGCCGTGAGGCTGTCCAGCGCCGACGCCTGGTCGAGGAAGCTGTCCGGGTCCGAGGAGAAGAAGAGCTGCACGGAGGGGTCGATGCCGCCGGAGCGGTACTGCGCGGTGGCGATCGAACCCAGCTCACTGCGCAGGCTGTTCAGCTCGTCCTGCTCGCGCGCGACCTTGTCCTGGATCGCGTCGACTTCCTTCTTGAGCTTGTCCTGCTGCTCCTTGGCCCCGTTGTACTTCTCGCTGGCCTTCTCCGCCTCCGAGTAGAGCTTGTCGACCTTCGCCTTGACCTCGCTCTTGGTCGGCTTCGGGTCGGCGTGGGCCGCCTGGGAGGTCAGGGCGACAGCGGCGGCCGCGGTGGCGGTGAGCACGGTCACGCGGGCACGACTCGGCGGTTTGGGACGGCGGTGGGACGCCACGGAGCGAGCTCCTTCTCATCGAGCCGCCCGCCGGGGTGCTGGGAGCTGAATCCCTGGCTCCCGGCACGTCACGGTGACGACGGCGTCTTCGCTTTCACCCGGATGGGTAGTTGATCGTGCGAAGGTTCGAGCCCTGACTTTAGTGACCATCCTGTGATCGGAGCAATCTCCACCGGAGGAATAGCGGCGCTCGGCGGGTTTCTTTACTCACAACACACGGCGTGTAACGACAACTTGACGTTTCGCGTCCGTCCGGCCGGGTTTTGCACGCCGTCGCCGCCGACATCAGCCGTCCACATCCCTGACGTCCTTTGCTCCCTTTTCGAGCGACCGGTAGTACGCGATCTTCGCCTTCAGATGCGCACGTTGACGGAGAAGTTCGGCCAGCCGCTGTTCGGCCTGGAGGTCGTGCGCCTCCAGCGCGGCCAGCCGCTCGGGCACGGTCCCGTCACCCGCCCTGGCGAGCTCGGCGTAGCTCCGCATGTCCGCGATCGGCATGCCCGTCTCCCTGAGGCAGCGCAGCACCGCGAGCCACTCCAGATCGCCGGGGGAGTAACGCCGGTGCCCGCTCGCCGAGCGGGCCACCGGCCCCAGCAGGCCGATCCGGTCGTAGTAGCGCAGGGTGTCCAGGCTGAACCCGGACTCCGCGGCGGTCTCGGCGGGCGTCAGCAACGCGGCGGTCGCCGGTTCTGGTTCCATGCGGCCCATTCTGTCGCCGGTGCGGACGGGGGCCGGTCCGCCGGGACTTGATCCGGAGCGCGCTCCGGATGTGAGCGTGGGTCCACCCAGACGTGGCCCACCGGCCCGCACACGAGGAGACACATGCGCTACCACCGCATCGGCGACCGGGACGTCAGCGTGCTCTGCCTGGGGGCGATGCCCTTCGGCGCACGGATCGACGAACGGACGTCCTTCGCGCTGCTCGACCGGTTCGTCGAGCGCGGCGGCAACTTCATCGACACGGCGGACAACTACTGCTTCTGGATCGACGGCTGTACGGGCGACGAGAGCGAGACGCTACTCGGCCGCTGGTTCGCCCGGCGCGGCAACCGGGACGAGGTCGTCCTCGCGAGCAAGCTCGGCGGCCGGCCCGTGGACGGCCCGGCCGTCACGGACGACCGTGCGGCCGATGTCCTGGAGGGCCTCTCGGCCCCCGCCGTACGGGACGCCCTCAAGGGCAGCCTCGAACGTCTCGGCACCGACCGCCTGGACCTGCTCTACCGGCACGTGGACGACCCGGACACCCCGCTGGAGGAGACCGTCGGCGTCTTCGGCGAGCTGATCGGGAGCGGCGCCGTCGGCATGGCGGGCGTCAGCAACCTGACCGCCGCACGCCTGCGCGCCACCGAGGAGGCCGCCGCCGCACTCGGCCTGCCCGACGCCGTCGCGCTCCAGCAGCGCCATACGTACCTGCGCCCCCTGCCCGGTACGGACTTCGGGGTCCAGCGGTACGCGGACGACGCGGTCCTCGCCGAAGTGCGCCGGAGGCCGGAACTGACCCTGCTCGCCTACACGGCCCTGCTCGACGGGGCCTACTCCAACCCGGCCAAGCCGCTCCCCGCCCCGTACGACCACCCCGTCTCGTACCGGCAGCTGGCCGCCGTGCGCGAGGTGGCCGCGGAGAGCGGCGCCACCGTCAACCAGGTGGTGTACGCCTGGCTGCTGGGCGGCGACCCGGCCGCACTGCCGGTGATCGGCGTCTCCAGCCCGGGGCAACTGGACGAGGCTTTGGAGGCGGTGGACGTCGAACTCTCCCCGGACCAGCGCGCGCTCCTGGACGCGGCGCGCGCGGAGCCGCTGCCGGGGGAGTGAGGAGGGGGCGGATGTGAGCGGGGCGGAGGCGGGGACGGGGCGGAGGCGCGGGCGGGGCGTCCCGGAGTTCACCCGTCCCCGCCCGCGCGTCAGGAATCGCGCCGGGTGAACTCCGGTACGCCGTCGAGGGATGCCGGATCATCGAGGGGCCAGGTCGGGAACCCGTCCGGTGCGCGGACGCGGGAGACCAGGATCCCGTGGAGGCAGGAGTCGCACCAGAAGAGTGCGTACCCGGTGCGGCTGTCGGGATCGACGAGGTACCTGACGGCGAGGCGATGGTGACCGCAGTCCGGACACCCGACGGGACTCGTGTCGCCCGACCGGTCGATGACCTGACCCAGCGCTCGTAGCCAGGCTGCGCGTTTGGCCATGATCCGTTCCTTTCGCCGCGTCGGCGGCCACGCCCGGCGCCGGCCAGGCGCGCGGCGACGCGCCGACGGTACCTCCCCGCTCAGGCGGCAGTCCGCAGGTGTTCGTGCGCCCACTCCTCGAAGCTGGTCACATCGATGCCCAGCGCACGGGCGAACCGTGGCCGGGCCGGCTGGCCGACGACGTCCACGAACTCGTGCGTGGCGCCCATGTCTCCCATTCCGGCGGCACGGGCCTGTTCCTCGGTCATGTCCGGGGCTGTCAGCGGGACGCCCGAGGCGCGGGAGAGGATCTCGGCGATCTCGGTCATGGTCAGGTAGTCGCCGGCGAGCTCCAGTTCCACGCGGTGGAAGACGGCGGGGGCGGACACGGCAGCCGCCGCCGCCCGACCGACGTCCTTGGCCGCCACAAGTGCCAGGTGCGTGCCCGGTCGGACGACGGTGACCAGACCCCCTTCGATGCCGCGGGGGAAGTAGAACCGCATGGACGGCTCGAAGTTCTCCATGAAGAACGACGGCTTGAGCAACGTCCAGTAGGGGAAGTCGAGTTCGCGCAGCCGGTCCTGGATCGCGGCCTTCGTGCCGAGCGGGGCTTCCATCACCGCCCACCGTCCTTCGGCCCAGCCCGGGGCCTCGACGTGCTGCCCCACGCCGCTGGTGGAGGACTGGACGAACTGCTCCACACCGGCGGCCCGCGCGGCCGTCATGAGGTTGTCCGCCTGGCTGACCTCGCCCGCGAAGTCGAACCCCTGCCCGGTGTACGCGGGCATCTGCACGGAGAAGACGGCCCGCACACCGTCCACGGCCGCCCCGAGAGTCGCGGGGGCGGTGAGATCACCCACGAAAAGGCGCGCGCCGAGTGCTTCGACGGCCCGTGCGCGCGGTGTGTCCGGGTCGCGCACCAGGGCGCGTACCGGCGTTCCCTGCGCGAGCAGGGCGCGGGCGGTGGCGCCGCCCTGGCGGCCAGTGGCACCCGTGACGAGAACCGGTGCTGCGGCAGTGGTCATGTGTACAACTCCTCAGCGGTCACGCACACCGAAACGGCGGGGCCCGCCGTTTCGTGGCCGTTAGAATACGGCGGGGCCCGCCACTTATCAATGCCGCACATCAACGCCGCACATCAACGCCACTGTTGGGGAGACCATGACCGGCCAGCGTTCGGACGCCCGCCGCAACTACGCGCACATCCTGGCCGTGGCCGAGGCCGAGGTGGCGGCCCGGGGGGCCCAGGCGTCGCTGGAGCAGATCGCCCGTACGGCAGGTGTCGGATCGGCGACCGTGCGGCGCCACTTCCCCACCCGCAAAGCCCTCCTCG
Organism: Streptomyces sp. NPDC001493; assembly: GCF_053597235.1. Taxonomy (NCBI): domain Bacteria; kingdom Bacillati; phylum Actinomycetota; class Actinomycetes; order Kitasatosporales; family Streptomycetaceae; genus Streptomyces; species Streptomyces sp. NPDC001493. The sequence continues at coordinate 55,818 of NZ_JBSFHV010000021.1, read as the reverse complement.
AAGCCGTCTTCAAGCAGCGCGTCCACGACCTGTGCGAGCGCGCCCACGCGCTCTGCGGCGAGGCCGACAGCCGCTCCGCGCTGGTGGAATGGCTGCGCGAACTGCTCGCCTACTCGCTCGCCGCACGCGGTCTGGCGGACGTCCTCTCCTACGAGCCCCTCCAGGACGAGGCCGGTCAGGACTCCTGTGCGCTGACCATCGGTGCGGCCGGTGCCCTGCTGCTGCGCAAGGCCGTGGACGACCAGGCCGTGCGGGCGGACATCACCATCGACGATCTCCTCGTCCTGATCGTCGGGATCGCCCTGGCCACCGAGAACTACACCGACCCGGCGGTGCAGGCGGACCGGGCCTTCCGGCTGGCCGTCGCCGGCTTCGGCGTCGTGGGCTTCAGTGCCGACGGCGCCTGAGTGCTCGGCCTGAGGCGCCCGGACGTCCGCGCAACCGATCCGCCCTCTCCTGCGTGGTGTCGTTCATGGAACAGAGCGGAAGCACGATGGGTGAGGAACCGGGCTGGCTGGAGCTCTTGTTCACGTTCGCCCTGGCGGCCGCCATCCCCGTCGTCCTCGGTCTGACGCTGATCTGCTCCCTGGTGGGACTGACGCTGTGGACGAAAGCGCTGCTGCGTCGAAGGGCCGCGGGACGGACGGGGCAGGCGCAGGACCCGACTTCCGTGCGTGAAGTGCGTGAACAGCGGTAGGAGGTGCGGTGATGGGGCGTCCGGTTCCACTCGTGCGTGTTCGCGGGGCGGCACATCGTCCTCGTACCGCGTGTGCGGGGACGATGCGCCGAAGGGGCGGATGCAGCCGTGGACCGTGGGTCAGTCCTGCGGGGCGACGGCGTTCAGCATCGCCGAGGTGACGTGGTCGGCGGCGTTGAGGTGGCCCTTGGCGTTGGGGTGCACGAGAGCCGGCCGGTTGTCCTGGTCGAGGACGCCCTCGACCCACTTGCCGGCGTCACAGACGCTGTGCTTCTCGGAGGAGTCGTAGAGGTTGACGAAGGTGGCCGAGTCGTGCGAGTCGGCCGACTTCTCGATGACCTTGTTGAGTGGCTCCAGCACATCCTGGCGGAGCCAGTCCAGGTCACCGGCGGTGATCGAGAGGAACTGGTGCGGGTCGTTGTACCGGCACTTGGAGGTGTCCCCGGGGATGATCGTGGGGTAGCCGACGGCCAGGATCTTGGCGTGCGGACCCTTCTCGTGGAGCTTGGCGAGCATGTCGCCGTACTCCTTGCTCACCTTGGTCAGCCTGGCGGGAGCGGAGGCGGCAAGTTCGTCCTTGCACGGAGTGCCCACGCCACCGCTTCCCTGGCCCTGTTCCAGGCACTTGAAGAGGATGTCGCCGAACCCGAGGGTGTTGCCGCCCACGCCGACAGTGATCACGTCGGTGCCGGACTTGACCGCGTCGGACTGGGGCGGCACCGGGTCGAAGGGGGCCTCCGGGTCGGGGGCGCCCGGCACACCATGGCCGATCGGCACCTGTGCCCTGAAGGTGACGTCCTCGATCGTGGCGGCGCCGCAACTGACATTGGTCAGCTCGAAGAATGAGCCGAGGTCCCGCTCGACGATCTGCGGGTAGGACCGGTCGGTGCGCTCGCAGCCGTCGCGGGGGATCTCGAAGATGTCACCGGCGGCCTTGATGACGCCGGCGGTGTACGAGTCGCCCAGGGCCACCCAGTCGTAGTCCGCCGCGGCGGTGGCGGACTGCGCGCCGGCGAGCTGGGTGGGGACGAGGGTGCTCGCGGCGAGGGCCGCGGCCGAGGCGAGCAGCGCCGGGCGGGTACGGAAGCGTGCCATGAATCCTCCATTGAGGGGGCGTTGTCAGCGCGCCGACCGTACGGGGAATGTCACTCTCCGCACTAGATCCAATACGGAGAGTTGACTCGGGAGTGGGTCACGCGCACACCGCCTTGCCGTTCCGTCAGCGTCGGGTGGTCTTCCGGACCGGGCGGGACGGCGAGGGAATGTCCCTGGTGGCTCTCGCCGAGACCGGCGCCACGCGCGAGTGCGCGGGACCGGGCACACCACCGCCACGGTGAACGGCCCGACAGCGCGGGCGCATCCCCGGCGGGCGCGAGTCGTTGGGCCGGGTGCGCGCACAGCGCGTGACGCACCGGACCTTCCCCACGAGGGGGTGCACCGGCCCCACCGGACGTCTCGGGCGCCGACCGGGCCCCGCCCCTCGTACGCGCATTGAGGAGAGAGCATGAGCAAGCTGACCAAGGTCGAGGCCGAGGCCGCGTTCGCGAAGATCGACGTGGACGGGAGCGGGGAGATCCGGCTGCGGGAGCTGCGGGACTACGACAACGCCGACGGGATCCTCGACGACGTGAAGCTCGCCGACTTCGTGCGGGCGGCCGACACCGACGGCAACAGGCGCATCACCCTTGCCGAGTTCACGTCGTACTTCGCCTGACCGGCGCCGCGGCACCGGGGCTCCGCCGCACCTCCCGGCCTCGACCGGGCACGGCCCGCAGCCGGGGAGCACGCTCCCCGCGTCTACGGGACGGGCCCGGCGGGGCCGCGCCTCCGGGGCCGTCGGTCACAACACCGTCCGGCCGACCGTACCGATCACCGGCCGGCCCTCCTGGAGCACGGCCGTCGCGCCCCGCTCCCACGCCCGCCACAGCCCGAGGAACGTGGGCAGCTCGTCCGGGCTCATACAGCTACGAGCCGTGTCGGGCCCGAGCCAGGCGTACCCGGACAGTTCCAGCTCCCCGGCCTCCGAGGCGGGTGGCAGAGCGATGTGCGCGAGGCTGTTGACCTTGGCGCAGAGGTAGACGAAGTTCTGCTCCGTCGAGGTCGGCACGCGACCGTCCGGCGCACTCCCGTCCAGTACGTTCCCGTCCGGCGCATCCCCGTCCGGCGCATCTCCGTCCGGGTGGCGAGGCGTCCAGTCCGTGCCGAGGAGACGCAACGGGACCGGGGCGATGCCGGTCTCCTGCCGGGTGTGCCGGAGCATCGCGGCCAGGTTCGACTCGTACGGCTCGGCGTACCCGCCCGGCAGCCGGTGGTACCCGGCCGAAGGGCCGTGGTTCGCCCGCACGGTGAGGATGTCGCCGCGTTCGTTCGGGATCCACGCGTGACCGCCGATGCGTACGGCCGATGGTGCTTGCGGGGCGGTCGTCTGCCTCATGTCGTCCTGCCGGTCGTAGGAGTTGAAGGCGCGGAGGGCGCCATGGTGTACGGCCTTGGGGTGGTTCCGGTGGCGACGGTGCACCAGACGACCGCCCCGTCCTCGCTGATGCCCCACGTGGTGCTCAGGGCCTTGACGAGGAAGAGGCCGCGCCCGTTCTCGTCGTCGTCCGCCGGGCAGGCCCTCGCGGGCCAGGTCCCGGGCGTCCGGTCGTCCACCTCGACGCAGACCTCGTCCTGTGTGCACCAGACGGACAGGCCGACCGTGTCGGCGGAGCCGTGGAGCACCGCGTTGGTCAGGAGTTCGCTGACGGCGAGGACGACCTCGGCGGTCCTGTCCTCGTCCACGCCCCAACGGGCGAGGCGCCCGGCCACCGACGCCCGCTGCCCGCCGACGTGCCGGGGGTCCCGCTCGATCGAGGACACGTACCTGTGCTGCCACGCGAGGACGGACAAGGTTGCCGTCCGGTCGCCGGGTGCGGTGCCGGTGGGACGGAAGGGGGCTTCCACCCGGCGTGCGGGGGTGAGATGAGACCCCGGGCCCAACTGGTTCACCGGTCGGCACCCGTTGTCGGTACGGCGGGTACGGTCCGCGATGCGTGCTGTACGAAGAGGTCGGGACGGCCCAGGGCGACCACGGCGTCCGCCCACCGGGGGCAGGCGCCGGTGTCGAGGCCGATGAAGATCAGGCCTTCCGCCTGGGCGCTGCTGCCGGTGAGATGCGAGCGGAGTTCTGCCCACGCGGGGCGATGTGCGAAGTCGCCGTCGAGCGGGCCGGTGTCCACCCGTTCATGGAGAACGCGGAAATCTCTGGCGAGTGCGTAGGTGCGTGCTGCGAGGAGGAGCGGGGCGGAGTCGGTTCCCTCGGGAGCGCATACGTAGAGGACGACCCCCACGCGCGTGAGGGAACCGCGCGCCACGTCTAAGGCACCCCGTCGTGCCACCGCATCTGCGGAGTTCTGGACCATGGCAGCACTGTGGCCCGATGTGTCTCAACTCTGAAGATGCCGGATGGGCGACTTCCGAAGTCGGTGGTACGCCGACTCGCCCGTATCGGGCGAGCTGCGCGGGGACCCGGTGCGGGACTCGGACGTGATGGGTGACCGGAGCCCGGAAACCGGCGGTTACAGCGCGGTACGGCGGGTGGCGGCGCTGAAACCGCCGGCTTCGGGTGTCGTACCGATGAGTTTCGAGATCCTCCGGAGGCGGGCTGTCGACGCCCGGCCGACCTTCTCGACGATGACGCCGGGGAGTGCCTGGTGGCGGGCCCATTCCGGGGCGCCGACGAGGGTGTGTTCGAGGGTGTCCAGGGAGGCGTCCCACATCTTCGCGTCGGCCTGCGCGAGCGCCTTGTCCATGGCGAACCGGTTGCGGGCCGCGCTCTGGAGCGACGAGGTGTCCTTGATGGACTCCACGAGCTTCAATGCCTTGCCGGTCTCGCCCAGGGAGACGCAGACCCCGACAGCCTGTGTCGTCGCCGTCACCGGTCCGAACAGGGTTCCCAGACAGCTGCGTTCAGCGCCCATGCGGGCACCGGTGGCGTGGGACTGCGAGAGGAAGTCGTGGGCTCGGACCTGGTTTCCCGCCCTTGAGGCGACGACGGCGGCGAAGTTGATGTGTGACCCGTAGACGACCAGTTCATCGGGTGTGGCGCGCGAGAACCGCGGTTCGATGTCGAGAGCGGCCTTCTCGGCGAGCGTCAGGGCGTCGTCCAGACGGGCGTCCCGGAGGTAGATCCAGGCTCGGCCGGAGTCGACCAACGCGATGCGTACGGGGTTCGCGGCCTGTTCGGCGGAGCTTCTGGCATGTCCGATCGCGGCGTACGCCAGGTCGCGCGAGCCCATGAGGTTCGCGCAGTAGGCGGCGATCCGGTAGGCGTCCGACAACACCTCCCACGCGGCGGCCCGTTCTCCGTCCGGCTGCTCCCGCAACCGTGCTGCCGCCTCACCGAGGAAGGGCGTCGCCATGACGGCCGCCTCGCTGTAGTGGCCCTTCCAGTACAGCTTCCACAAACGTCCCGATACGTCACGGAGTTCGGCCAGGGAAGAGGGTTCCGTGTCGGCCGGCAGGTAACCGGCGGAGGTGTCGTGGACGGCGCGCGAGAGACCTTGCAGCGCGGTGCGGTCCTCGTGACTCTGCGAGCGGTGAGGGGCCCGCTGCCCGTGGATCACCGAGATGTCCGTCCCGAGTGCGTCGGCGATCTTCAGCAGGGTGTTCAGCGACATACGCTGGTCCTGTTCGGCCTTCTGGATCACGCCGATCGAGAGGCCGGTGAGTTCGGCGAGGTTCTGCTGCGTGACCTTCCCGCGCAACAGCTTGATCCGGGTTCCCGTGCTGTGCTCGTCCCACTGCGCCATGCTCGACCAACTCCGCTGCTCGACCAGTCCCCTTCATCACGGTACCCGCGACACCGGCGGCGAGGACGTCCTCCCGGACAGGCGACCTCGTACGAGTGCAATCGCGGCAGCCGCGCGACGCGAACGATGCCAGGTGAGCGGACGCAATCCGGCCTGACCGGCGTCGCTGAATTCCCCGATCCCTGATCCCGGGCGCTCGGGTGTGGAAGCCTGGCGTGAGAGCAGTGCTGCGGCAGGAAGGGTTCCCCGTGACCGTCGAGACCCGTCATGACGACGTGGAACGGGTTTCCGACACGCATGCACGATCACCGTACGAGGGGCGGCATGACCGACACGGAGCGCAGCGACGCAGAGCACACCGAGACAGAGCGGACCGAGGCAGAGCAGGCCCGGGTCGTTGAGAGCCTGGCGCGTGCCGAGGACACGGGCACGGTCGGGTACATGCTGGAGATGGGCGCGCTCAAGCGCGGTAAACGCAGCGGGTGGTGGATCGCCGGGGTCAAGGACCCGGAGACGATCGCCGAGCACTCGTGGCGGACGGCCATCGTCGGGTCCGTGCTCGCGATGATGGAGGGCGCGGACCCCGCGAAGGTCGCTCTGCTCTGCACCTTCCACGACACGCAGGAGACCCGGATCGGTGACATTCCGTGGATCGGCCGGCGGTACATCGAGGTCGCCAGGAACGAGGACGTGACCGCCGACCAGGTTGCTGACACCCACCCTGCCGTCGCGGCCGGAATCAGGGCCATTGTCGACGAGTACGAGAACGGGGAGTCCCTCGAAGTCCTGGTCGCGCACGAGGCCGACAAGCTGGAGTGCATGATTCAGGGACTGGAGTACCTCCAGCAGGGATACCCGGCCGCTCAGGAGTGGGTGGACTCGACCAGAGCGTTGCTCAAGATGCCGTCGGCCATCGCGCTCGCGGAAGCGGCCCAAACGATGTCGCTGGCCGAGTGGCAGCGTACGTATCTCCGCTGACAAGTACCCCTGACCGAGCGATCCCTGAGGCGCTCGGGAGGCGCGCGATGTCGTCGAGTCCTCCGTCGTTCGGCGATCTGCGGGCGAACACCGGCAGCTGCACGGCCCAATTGGAGATGACGGACGACTACGGCAGCAATCACTGGCTGCCCGGTGCTGGAATGGCCCCATGCCCTCCACCCCGATCCGCACCGGTCCGCCCATGACCCACGACACCGACCTGCTCGTCGTCGGGGGCGGTCCGGCCGGCTGTGCGGCCGCCCGCATGGCGGCGAGTGTCGGCATGCGCTCGATCCTGATCGAGCCGGACTCGCTGTGCCGCAGCCTCTGCCGCATCGGGGCCCTGGACAACGTCCTCGGCGGTCACACCAGCGGCCCCGCGCTCGCCGATGCCATCACCGCTGAGGTGGAGAGTACGGAGCTGTGCCGCCTGGAGCTCGGCCGCCGGGTCGTTGCGCTCGGGGCGGGCGACGACCATGTCACCGCCACCCTGGACACCGGGAGTCGCCTGACCGCTCCGTACGTGGTGGTGGCCACCGGCGTGGGCCCGCTCCAGCCCGGCGACGTCCCCTGGATCACGGCTCCCGGCGGTCTCACTCTGCCCCCGCTCTGGCAGGCGGGACCGGACGATGCCGAGGGCCGTGCCCTCCTCGTCCTCGGCGGCGACCGGCCGATCGGCACCTTCCTCCGCGCCCACCCGGAGACCGGCGCCCGTCTCCTCGTGGCGTACCCCGAGGCGGACGCGTACAAGACGGAGGAGATCCGCGAGGATCCCCGCGTCACCCTGCTGGCCGTCGAGGACCTGACCCTGAGCCTCGGTGAAGACGGGGCGGTGACGGCGGACTTGGTGATGCGGCACGGCGTACGGCGCACGGTCGGCGCGGACGCCGCGTACCTCAGCATCGGGAGCGCACCCGTCGCCCCGCCCGGGGATCTCGTCCGGGATGCCGACGGCTACTGTCCGCCGGCCGCCCAGCATCCCCGCATCGTGGTGGCCGGGGACCTGCGTTCCGCGCGGTTCCAACGGGTCATGACCGCCATGGGCTCCGGCGGCGAGGCCGCGCTGCGGGCCTATTACGCGGCACGAGAACTGCCCGTCGGGGACGGCCAGTAGGGCTCCTGCTGCCGGGTGGGGCGGCCGCAGCGCCTATAGGGTGAGCCGATGCTTTCGGACATAGGCTTCTACGAACTGCTCGTCATGGTGGCGCTCTCGCTGCTCTTCCTGGCCATCCCGTCGTTCATCGCCTACAACCGGCGGGTGCAGCGCCTGCGGCTGGTCATCCTGGTCAACCTGCTGGGCGCCTGCACCGGTGTGTTCTGGTTCGTGGCCCTGTACATGGCGTTGAGGATGCGCTCCGCGTCCACCCCCGAGCCGGTCCCGCACGGTCGGGGTGGCGACTGAGACCGCGCTGCCGACTGAAACTGCGCCGCCGGTTGATCGGGTTGCCGTTTCGCAGGCCGGGCGGTGATGCTGGGCCGATGCCGGGACAGGCGAAGAGGAAGCGGCGGCTGGAGGCCGAGAGGCGGCGTACCGCTGCCCGCACCGCACCCGGGGCCGGGCGCTGGGTCGTGGTGCTGGAGACCGCCGACCAGGCGGAGTTGAGGGCGCACCTGCGCTGCCTCCGTGAGGCGGGGGTCGACGGGGAGTTGCTCCGGATCGACCACTTGTGCGGACGTCTGGTGCAGGAGAGCTGCTACCGGTTGAGCCGGTTCGTGGACGCCTGATCCGGGGTGCGGGCCATGCGGCATGGCTCGTTCGGCGGGTGGTGTGCGTGGCGCGGGGGTGGTGCGAAGTCCGTGATCACACGCAGGGGTTGTTCTTGCAGAAACCTGGACAAGCGTGCCCACGGCGTGATGTACGGTGATCGCGTCATCACGCTCCGTGCGCCTTTGGGTGCGTGGAGCGGCCCCCGGAGGTGCAGACACACCGCACCGAGGGCCTTCACCACGAGTGGATAACTTAGGAGTCCACAGCGATGCTTTGGCATGCTATCTCGCCGGTGTTGGGCACCGGGCGGCGTTCGGGCGGGCTGGTCGGCTCGCGTCGGATGAACAGCGACGCGAAGATCATCATCTTGTACATGGAGAGTCACCCCTCCGTGCAACGTCCGCAGGCGTTGGGTCCGTTGTGTGACTTCGCGCGCGATGCGGGAATCAAGCCCGGGCCGTACCAGAAGGCCAAGAAGTTCCTGAAGCGTGAGGGCTACCTCCACGAGTGGCGGTACCGGCGTTCCGGTGGCAGGTGGGCCACGGCGCAGATCCTGTCGAACGAGCCGAGTACGCGGCAGCGGGCGGAGGAGTACTGGGAGCGCTGCGGGGAGTACGCGGACCTGGAGAGCGAGGAGTTGGACGGTGGCTCCGGGGGTTACGTGGACGTCGCATTGCCGCAGGTCGCGCCGAGTGATTACTTTCCGGCGGTCGGAGTTCCGGGTTCCCAGTCGATCGGTGGTTCCCTACCTGACGTAAAAACTCTGGAGAACTCATACCCCCTACCTACCAGGCTTGTTCGTGAATCGAAAACTGAACGAAAAGCGTACGGACGCAAGTTCGCTAAGGTTTCGCAATTCGCGGAGGAGGAAGGCGAAGGCTTCTGGGTGGAGCCGCCGGAGTGGCTGAACGACCCGGAGTCGGAGAAGCTGAGAACGGAAAAGGGGCAGGGCGAGCCGGAGGAAAAGGCCGAGCGGGGGACGGGGGCCGCCCCTGTGTCGGTCCCTGCGTCGCCTGTACCCGTACACGTACCCGTGGTGCCTGTGCCCGTGCACGTACCGGTGGCGCCCGAGCCCGTGCGCGTACCGGAGCGGGAACCCGTACACGCAGCCGCGCAGGCGCCCGAACCGGAGCCGGAGCCGGAGCCGCAGCCGAAGCGGAAGCCGGTGGAGGAGTGGGGCGCAGAGGAGGTCACGGCGGAGCGGGTGCTGCTGTCGTTGGTGCGGGCGTCCAGCCAGTTGCATCTGGGGGTGCAGGAGGCGCGGCAACTGGTCGATCTGGCGGCGGAGTGGATGCGGCGGGGTGTGTCGGCGTCCGAGCTGAGGAGGGCGCTGGTGTCGTCGCTGCCGGAGGCCGGGGTGCACTCGCCGCCGGGGTTCGTGCGGAAGCGGCTGGTGCTCAAGATGCCTGCTCCGCTTGAGTATTTCGCCGCCGCGCCGGGGGCGGTGGCCGTGGGCGCGGCGCGTCCCCAGGGTGTGGATTCCCAGGGTGTGGATTCCCCGAGCGTGCGTCCCCAGGGTGTGCGTCCCCAGGGTGTGGAGGAGAAGCCGCCGTACGAGCCTCCGCCGCCACTCGTGACCTGTGAGGGGCCGGGCGACGATCACGTGTTCCGGGCGATGTCCGGAGAGGTGTTGTGCGGCCAGTGCCGGTCGGCGGAGGCGTGGGCGGCGTGGGCGGCCCACCGGGAGGCCGCCGCCCGGGCCCGGGGTGAGGACGGGCTGACCGGGGACGGCAAGGGCGGTTGGCGCGATGTCCTCGCCGGTGCAGCCGCCCCGCCCGGTACGGAACACGACCCGGCCGAGGAAGCCGCGGCCTACACCGCACTTGAGCGGTCGGGCGGCGCGTGACGACTCGCCCGGCCGCGCCGTGCGCTCCGGTTGGAGCGTGTCACTCGTCCGAGTGGGTTGGCTGCAATTTCCGCGCATGTCTTCGAATTCGCCCGCGATACAAGGCGGGTTGGGCGGGTTCTTTCGCACGGTATTTCGCACGTCAACGCTTCCGCGTTCGAAAGCTGCATGGGTGGCAGAGTGTGGCGTTTCGCCCATCGGGCGTGTTGTGCGAGGACAATGACTCGGGCGGTTCGATAGCAGAGGCGACGACCTGACCCTCTCCCGCGTTTCTGCCTAAGGAGGACCGGTGACGGACAGCTGGGGGACTCTGGGTACCGAGTCCGTGGACAGGATTCGTACACGGGAGCGCGCGCAACTGCTGGACGCGGCACGCGCGATGTTCGGCACGTTCGGCTATGCGCAGACCACCGACGAGGAAGTGTGCGACAAAGCCGGTGTTCCGGTGTCGATGCTGTACGAGGAATACGGCTCGCTGGAAGGCCTGTTGATCGCCCTGCACGACTGGGTGACGACCAAGGGCCTGCGCGCAGCCGAGAACGCCATGATGGCCGAGGGCATGGACGAGTGCTCGATGGCCGAGCGCACGAGGGTCCTGTTCGACGCCTATGTGAAGGCGGTGACCGAGGACCCCCGCGAGGCCCGGGTGACCTTCGTCGAGGTGCTGGGCGTGAGCCGGGCGGTGGACGCGCACTGCAAGCGGTGGCGTGACGTGTGGGCGCACTGGCTGACCGGCGAGACCCAGCGCGCGGTGGCGCGGGGCGAGGCGGAAGAGGGCGACCACAAGGCGGACGTGCTCGTCATGGTCGGTACGGTCCACGAGCTCATGGCCCACCACACCCGGCGGTCCCGGCGGGCCCGCCCCGAAGAGGTCTCCCGCGAGCTGTGGGAGCTGGCGCTGTCGATGCTGGGGACGCAGCGCACGGGGTGAACCCCTCATGATCCAGGCGGCGTTGACGTAAGGCCGGTACGTGGGAGGCGCCCCGCGTACCGGCCGTATGCCTCGCGGCCGTATGCCTCCCGGTCGGCCGTGTTCCGGCCGGCCGGGGCTACGGCTCAGCGCACGTCGACGTAGTCGCCGGTGGCCGTGGCGGTGCCGGTGGTGGGGGTGCCGCCGAAGGTCCAGCGCCAGTAGCCGTCCACCGAGGCGGTCACGGTCGTCTTCAGGGCGCCGGTGGAACCGGACTTGACCGTCTTCACCGTGGTGTACGTCGAACTGGTCGCCTTGCGGAACTGGAGCGACACGGTCTGGCTGCCGTACCCGGCGTACTTGTGGGTCGCCCAGTCGGCGCGGGTGAGCGAACCGGTGACGGTCAGGGTCTTGCCCTTCGCGACCGGCTCCGGGCCCGCGTTCGCGGTGAGGCTGGCCCAGCGGCGTACGGGAGCGGTGCCGGTCGCGGTCTTGTACTCCTGCGCGGTGATCGACCCCTTGGCGCTGATGAGCTCCGCTACGTAGCCCACCTTCCAGGTGCCCGCGTCGGCACTGGAGTTGAGCTGCGAGGGCTTGATCCAGAGGTTGCCCTTGCAGTCGGCGATGCGGCTGCTCACCTTGTAGCAGACATAGGAGCCCGGGTAGAGGGCGTCCCGGGCGGCGACCCCCTTCGCGGGGGTGGAGCCGTGGTAGAGGAACGGTTCAGCGGTGAAGCGGGACGTGTTGTCCACCGAGTACCCGGAGGGCAGCGTGACCCGGAAGTCGAGCGTCGGCTCCTTGGCGTCGCTGGTGCCCACGACGATCGGCTTGCCGCCGTTGACCTTGATGTTCGAGACCGTGATCCCGGTGGATGCGGCCTGTGCGGCCGGAGCGGTGGAGAGCGCGGCCAGCGCCAGCGCCCCGGCGAGCGCCGCGACTGTGCCGGACCTGTGAACTGCCTTCAAAAGAGACCCCCTTGGCCGCGTACGGATGCGCACGGAAGGTGCGGAACGTACGGAAATACGGGCCCCGCCTGCCAGGGCATGTCACCGGCAGGCGGGGGGCCGCAGATTATCAGTGGCATGCTCACGTTCCGTGGGCGGGGTGAAGGAAGTGTGCGGAGCCGCAGGCGGCCGGCCTCAGAGCGCGGACGCCGGTACGAGTGCCTGTTCGACGGCCGGTACGCGTACCTGCTCCGGCTCCGGCGCGTACGGGCCGCCGAGCGACCACGCCCGGTGCAGCGCGTCCGCGAAGGTCGCGGCCAGCTTGTGCTCGCCGCTCGGGCCCGGGTGCGTACCGTCGTACGTATCGGCGTGGATGTCGTAACCGGACGGATGCGGGGCCAGCAGCACCGGGGAGCCGGGCGTGGAGAGGTCCGCGACGGCCTCGGCGAGCAGGGTGTTGAACCGCGCGCAGGAGGCGGCGAAGGGGGCGTCCGACTCGGCCCGGATGTTCGGGATGACCGGCAGCAGGACCATCCTGACCTGCGGGTTCGCGGCGCGGGCGGCGGCGATGAAGGCGCGCGCGTTCGCCGCCGTCTGCTCGCTGTCGGTGTAGAACCCGAGGTCGATCAGGCCGAGCGACACCAGCAGCACGTCCGCGCGGGAGGTGCGTACCGCCTCCTCGATCAGCGGCGCCATGTGCAGCCAGCCCTCACCCCAGCCGGACAGATGACGGCGGGCCGGGCCGGGGAAGGACGGGTCGGCGTACGCGGTGGAGACGGCGGCGTCCGCCTCGGCGTCGTACAGCCCGGTGCGCGGGCCGACGATGGCGTACCCGCCCTCGCCGAACGTCGCTTCGAGGTGCTGCCACATCCGGTGGCGCCAGGTGAAGTCGCCCGCCCTCCCCACCGTCATCGAGTCGCCGACGAAGAGGAAGCGCACGGCGTCGGCGCCATCGGTTCCGTGACGGGTCATGCCCCACCGCCGCAGGGCGTGGAGTCGGCGGCGGCAGGCAGGGAACGCATGGCGTCATCATCCCCGATCCCGCATTCGGGCCGCACCGTGATGATGGACACTTGCGCCATGCGTGCCTCTCTCACCGCCCTCGGAACCGCCGTCCTGCTGCTCCTCGCGGGGAGCGTCCCGGCCCGGGCGGACGGCGGCGCCGACCAGACCTTCACCATCGAGGACCCGCGGATCACCGAGTCCAGCGGCCTCGCCGCGAGCCGCATCCACCCCGGCGTCTACTGGACCCACAACGACAGCGACGACGGCCCCTACCTCTACGCCGTCGACTCCCGCACCGGTGAGACCGTCGCCACCGTCACCATGACCGGCGTGGGACAGCCGCGCGACGTCGAGGCGATCTCCCTCGGCCCCGACGGGAACCTCTACGTCGGCGACATCGGCGACAACCTCAACGGCACCTGGGACCACGTCTGGATCTACCGCCTCCCCGAACCGAAGGTCCTGAAGGACGTCACGGTGCGCGCCACCCAGTTCGACGTGGTCTACGCGGACGGGGCCCGGGACGCCGAGGCGCTGATGGTCCACCCGAAGACAGGCAGGGTCTGGATCGCCTCCAAGAACCAGGCCGGCGGCGGCCTCTACGAGGGCCCGGAGCACCTCTCCACCAGCGGGAACAACGTCTTCCGCCGTGTCGCCGAGGTGCCGTGGGTGACTGACGGCGCGTTCTCCCCGGACGGTACGCGGCTGGTGCTGCGCGGCTACCTCGGCGCCGACGCGTACACCTTCGACGACGGGAAGCTCGGCCGCGAGCGCGGCGTGGGCGCCGGGTTCCAGGGACAGGCCGAGTCGGTCACGTACACGGCGGACGGTACGGCCCTGATGCTCGGCTCCGAGGGCAAGCGGAGCGAGGTCCGGCGCCTGGAGGTGAAGGGCACCAACGCGGCCCAGGCCACACCCGAACCGAGCGCGTCGGGCGGGGCGGCGGCTTCCGGCGGGACCTCCTCCGCGTCGGCCGGGGGGAAGGGTTCCGGGAGCGCTGACGGCGGCAGCGGCGGGGGAACGGCCAGGAAGGGCGGGACGGTGCTCGGGGGGCTCGTGGTGATCGGCGCGGTGTGGTTCGTGCTCCGGCCGAAGCGGCGGCGCACGGGCAGCTGACGGGTTGCCGGAAGGCGGCTGACGGGCGGCTCCCGGGCGGCTGACGGGGCAAAGGCGGGGCGTGCGCGAGGCCTGCGCGGCGGGCGGGCGGGCCACGCGGGGGCGCCGTGTACCCAGGAATGACGGGGCGAAACCTTGTTCGCACAGCGTTGTCACAGCCATGCCATACGATGCGCACATCAGTTCGCTCCTTTACTTCCGCTTGAGGATTCACACGCCATGTCTTTCGGTGCCAAGTCCCGTCATGTCCGCGGCATAGCCGCCGTCGTCGCACTTCTCGCCATCGGCGCGTCCGGATGCTCGGTCGCCGAGAGCGCCAAGCAGGGCCTCAAGAAGGCCGCCCGGCAGAAGTCGGTCTTCGACCTCAAGGTCGGCGACTGCTACAACCCGAACACCGCACCCGTCGCCGAGGGCGAGACGGCCGAGGAGTTCGCGATCGAGGTCGTGCCCTGCACCGAAGCCCACGACGGCCAGGTCTACGGGGAGTTCAAGGTCGAGGACGGCGCCTACCCCGGTGACGACGCGATCGTCGAGGCCGCCGACACGCGCTGCCCGGTCGAGGAGCAGAAGTTCGCCCCCGACACCTGGGCGATCCCGGCCGGCGTCTCGGGCTCGTACTACCAGCCCACCAAGGAGTCCTGGAAGACCGGCGACCGCCTGGTGACCTGCACGTACACCAAGGACTCGGGCAAGATCACCACCGGCTCGCTGAAGAGCAAGCCGATGAACGCCGACCAGCTCGCCTACCTCAAGGGCTCCAGCGGCGTCTACACGGCGTTCTGGGCCAACCAGCCCGAGACGGACGAGGTCGCCGACGACCTCGCCGGATACAAGGCACAGGCCGCCGCCGTCAGCGCGGCCCTCGACGCCCACCTCGCCTCGCTCAAGGGCATCACGCAGCCGGAGACGGTCAAGCTGAGCGCGGAGCTCGCCAAGGCGAACGAGGCGTGGAAGACGGCCTCGAAGGCCGCCGACGCCGACAGCTACTACGTCGCCCTCGACGCCGCCTTCACGGGCATCGACCCGAGCAAGTCCATCGCCGCCCGCAAGGAGCTCGGCCTCTCCACCACCGTCCCGGCCGACGACGCGGACGTCTGGTCGAGCTGACGCCCGGCCGAGCCGACGCCTGAACGGGCTGTCGGCCTGGAAGCAGTGCAGTAGGGAGGGCCGGTGCCGTGGGCGCCGGCCCTCCCGGCGTCCGGCCGGGTGGACCGGTTGGCGTCGTGCAGGTTCGTTTCGCCGCCATCCGTACGAGTGAGGCGTGGATGCGGGACTCTGCCCGCTGGGCAGAAGAGGGCCGCGACAACCTCCCCCCAGCAGAGAGACCCACGATGCGTCTGCGCTCCGCCTTCCCCGCCGTTCTCGGCGCCGCCCTCCTCCTCGCCGCCGTCCCCACTTCGGCCTCGGCCGCCGAGGGGCAGTTCCGGTACGACTACGTCACCGACGAGGGATACGACGCGACCGGCTTCCTCAACAACCCGCCCAGCGGCGTGTGCATCAACCTCCCGGGCGTCGGCCCGGAGAACCCCGAGCCCGGCCACTCGCCCAAGAACCGTACGGACGCCTGGGCGACGGTCTACGCCGATGCCGACTGCGAGGGCGCCTTCTTCAATCTCCGCCCGCACACCGGCGGGGGCTCGGAGCGGCTGAAGGTCCGGTCGGTCTTCTTCGGGCCGTCGGCCGGCGACGACTGACCGCTCGACCGACCGCAGGCTCGATCGCACGACTGACCGGCCGGGGCGCCGCCGCCCACCGGCCGGGACGCTGCTGCCCGGGGCGGTGCCGTACCGCCCCGGGGTGCGCGCCTGCGCCTCTGCCCGTACCGCCTCTGCCCGTACCGCCTCCGAGCGCCTCCGCCCGACGGCACGGGCGCCGGACCGTCAGGCGGGCCGGACCGTCAGGCGGGCCGGACCGTGATGGTGCAGAGCCGCTTGGTGGCCCGGGTCTGGGCCACGTACAAGTCCCGCTCCCCACCGGGGCGGGCCGCGATGATCTCCTCCGGGTCCACGACGACGACCCCGTCGAACTCCAGGCCACGCGCCTCGGACGCCGGCACGATACGGGCGTGGCGGGCGACGCCCCGGGCCGTCAGCTCGCCCACCCTGGTGTCCGCGCAGACCACGCCCAGCAGCTCGCCCGGGTGCGCGGTGCTCTGGGCGCGGAGCTCCTGGACGACGGCGGCGGCCAAGCCGTCCGGAGGCGTGGTCACGGTGCGCGGGCTCTCGCCGCTGCGCAGGGAACGGGTGGACTTCTGGTCCGGAGCGATCCGTGTCAGCAGGTCCCGGACGCTCTCCAGGATCTCCTGCGTGGTGCGGTAACTGACGGTCAGGTGGTGCAGTTTGAACCGCGGCCCGACATGGGGGCTCAACGCCTCCTTCCAGTCGCGTGCCGTCGCGACCGGACCCGCCTGGGCAAAGTCGCCCACCAGCGTCATCGCCCGTGCCGGGCAGCGGCGGACGATCATCCGCCACTGCATGGCGGTCAGTTCCTGTGCCTCGTCGACGACGACGTGCCCGTACGTCCGCTCCGGCGGGCCGTCGACCAGGCTCGCCGCCTCGTCCAGCAACGGCCCGTCGGCCTCCGTCCACGGGGTGTCCGGACCGTGCAGCAGCAGGGACCGTTCCCGCTCGGCCAGCCGGGGCAGGTGCTCGGCGAGCGCGTCGGCGTCCGTCAGGAGCGCCTTCACGAGGTCACCCGGCACCAGCCGCGGCCACAACGCCTCGACGGCACGGTCGAATCCGGCGTCGTCGAGGAGATCGGCCCGGAGGGCGTCCACGTCCAGCTCGTGGACCGGACCCGACTCCGCCGCACCCTCGGCACGGTGCTGGGCGGCTCCCGTGAACCGGTCGAGGTCCAGGCCCGTCATCGCGACGGCATCGGCGTCGATCTGCTCCAGGAGATCGCCCATGTCCCGTTGCATCGCGTCCGCGACGGCATCGGCCAGGAGCTCCTTGAACACCTGGCGCGCGGGGTTGTGCCCCGGGGCGGCGGCTCTCGCGGCGTCGCGGGCCGCGGCGACCTCCTCGCCGGACAGGCGCACCAGCTCCTGACCGACCCGCACGGTGAAGTCGCCGGAGGGGGCCTGGTGGACGCGCAGCAGACCGGCCAGGGCGTCGGCCAGTCCCGAACTGCCCTTGAGGCGGGCGGTGTCGAACGGGCCGACGGCGTGCACGGCGTCCGCCGCGTCCCTCGTGTCCCTCGTGTCCGAGGGCAGCCCGGCCAGTTCCCGGCAGGTCGCCAGCACGACGTCGTTCTCTCCGAGCGACGGAAGGACCTGGGAGATGTAGTCGAGGAACCGGGCGTTGGGGCCCACCACCAGCACCCCCTCCTCCGTGGCGCGCGGGAACGCGTACAGGACGTAGGCCGCCCGGTGCAGGGCGACGACCGTCTTGCCGGTGCCGGGCCCGCCCTGCACCACGGTCACCCCGCGGTGGGCGGAGCGGACGATCTCGTCCTGCTCGGCCTGCAGCGTCGCGACGGCCGCGTGCATCCTGCCCGTACGCCGGGCCGACAGCGCCTCGGTCAACGGACCGTCCCCCACGACGTCCTCGTCGGTCGGGTCGGTCCCGTCCAGCAGCTCGTCGCTCACCGAGACGACCGTGCGCTCCTCGACGCGCAGGTGACGGCGCCGCCGCAGGTCCATCGGATGGACCGGAGTCGCCTCGTAGAAGGGCCGCGCCGCGTTCGCCCGCCAGTCCACGAGCAGAGGCAGGTCGTCCCCCTCCGTATGCAGCCCGATCCGCCCGATACGCAGAGCCGTACCGTCCGTCCAGTCGATGCGCCCGAAGACCAGCCCCTGTTCGGCACCCTCCAGCCGGCCGATTTCCTTGGTCAGGCGCTCGGCGGCGATTTCTCTTTCGTACGCCTCGCCGGCGCTTTCCGCCGGGGACTTCAGGACTTTCGCACGGTGCGCTCGCGCCTCGGAAATCCTTTCGCCGAGCAACTCGTAGAGGGAGGACACATAATCCCGCTCCGAGTCAATGGCACGCGCAGCGGAATCATTCATCTTCGACAACGGCAGGCTCCTTCGATTCGAGCCACACCATAGGGTCATCGCCCCCGGAAGATAAGTCTTGACTTACCTGGTGAAATGCGGCCTCGCGCCGGTGCTCGGGCGGCGGTGGAGGCGTACCAGGACTCGTCGGCCGACGAGGAAACGGGCGAATGAGCGCAGGTGATGAGGGGTCGATGCGGGACGGTCCCAGCAACGGCATCGTGATGGCAGCATGGTCATGCGTGCGAATCCGTGGTGGCCGGCGGCATGACCCCTTTCGCGTATTCCGCCGTCCTGCATATCGCTCTTCCGCTCCCGAAGTCCGTCTGCCCTCGCGGGCCGGACCTGACCCGTCCGGTGGGATCAGTCCGTGACCTCACCGAGAAACAGGGCCTCCAACTCACGCAAATCCGCAGGACTGAGCGCAGGAGCTGTCCAGTCATTGCCCCGCGCGTGCTGGATGAACTGGCGATCGAGCGCCACATGGTGGTGCTCGACGTAGTGGGCAAGGTCGGAGTACCACAGCCACTGCCCGTCGGTCAGAAGCTGCAGCCCGCCGATCGCGGCCTCATCGGGGCTGAGGACGTCGTGCACGAGGGCGGCGGTGGCTGCCAGAAGCGCACCGTTGCGCAGGTACTGGACCAGTTCGCGTGCGTACGGTGACTCATGGGCGCGCACGGCCGACCGCAGCGACGGCCCGTCCGGCCTGCCGTGCTCGAGCTCTCTGAAGTCGCCTACGAAGAGGAGGGGCTCATCGTTCACCCACCGAAGATAGAACGGGTTCTGTCGCTCAACACGGGGAACGGCTCAAGCGGACAGTCTGCTCCCGCCCACCGACATCCCTACCCGGCAGCGGCCGATGGCCCCCGCACGGCCTTCCCGCCGAGGGAGACCACGAGCAGGCGCATGTGCGACGGGGCACAGGCGATCACGAACTCGGCCTTCCCGTAGCCGCACTCGGCGACCTCCCACGCGGACCGGACGATCTCCGCATCCGACGCGCTCCGTTCGCGGACCCGGCGGACCTCGATCTCCTTGGTGGGCAGGACGCGCCGCACGGCCTTCCCCGCCCTGGCGGGCGCCAGGCGCAGGGCGGTCCTGGAAGCCGCGAGCTGGACGGCGCCCGGTTCGTGGAACGGCTGCTCGCCGAGGAGACAGGCCTCGAAGTGAACCCATTCGCCCCGCTCGAAGGCACGGCCCTCGGCCTTGGCCCGCCGCTTCGCGCCGAAGTTGGGAAACAGGAGGGAGAGCACGGCCCCCACCACCAGATCCACCAGGAACTCGATCACTCGCCATCCGCCCACGTTTCGCGGCGCCCGTCCGCGCCGACCGCGAACCGCCCCCCTCGCGCGGAGCCGCCGCATTCACCGTACCGAGAGGGCACGGCCCGTGAACGGCCGGGGCGAAGCCGGATCGCCCAGCCCCGAACCGTGCCCCGCCCGGCCGCCCCGGCAGACCCGGAGGCGCTCCGGCCCGCCCTCACCCCCTACGCTCTCCTCCCATGCCGAACACCTCCGCGCTCCTCGTCATCGACATGCAGAACGACACGGTGGCCATCGCCCACCGGGCCGCCGAGACCGTCGCCGCCATCGCCGAACTGCGGCAACGCGCGCACAGGGCAGGCGCGTTGATCGTCACGGTGCAGGACGGCGGCGGCGGGCTCGAAGTCGGCTCCGAGGGCTGGCAGGTCGTGCCCGAACTCGCGCCCGGCGCGGGGGAGTCGGTTCTCCGCAAGACCGCCCCGGACAGCTTCCTCGGCACCGGTCTCGACGGCCTGCTGCGGGCGCACGGAATCACCGAGGTGGTCGTCACCGGGTTCGCCACCGAGATCTGCGTGGACACCACCGCACGCTCCGCCCTGAGCCGCGGGTACGACCTGGTGCTCGTGGCGGACGGGCACACCACCTCCGTACGGGGCCCCGGCGACGAGGCGTACGCGACCCCGGACCGGTCGGTCGCGCACCACAACGCGATCTTCCGGAACCTCCGCCACCCCGGGCGCCGCATCCGGGTACTGAACGCCTCCGAGGTGGAGTTCGCCCCCGTGGAGATCGTCCAGGTGGCGGAATCCGAGCCCGAGTTCGTACGCGCCACCAGGGCCTCGTACGACGTCATGGCCACCGAGTACGCCGCCCGGTTCGGCGCCGAACTGGACGCCAAGCCGCTGGAACGCGCGCTGCTCGCCGGGTTCGTGGACCTCGTACGGGAGACGGGCGGCGGCAGGCCCCTCGCCGACGTGGGGTGCGGTACGGGACGGATCACCGGCCACCTGCGCGGGCTCGGCGCCGACGTCTTCGGGATCGACCTGTCACCCGGGATGCTCGCGGTGGCGCGGGCCGAACACCCGGACCTCCGGTTCGAGGAGGGCTCGATGCTCGCGCTCGACCTGCCCGACGGCTCCCTGGGCGGGCTGCTCGCCTGGTACTCGGTCATCCACATCACCGACGCCCTGCTCCCCGCCGTCTTCGCCGAGTTCCACCGGGTACTGGCCCCGGGAGCGCACCTGCAACTCGGCTTCCAGGCCGGCGACGAGACCCGGCACCGGACCGATGCCTGGGGGCGCCCGATCGCCCTCGACTTCCACCGCCGCCGCCCGGAGGCGGTCGCGGCCCTGCTCGCGGCGGCGGGCTTCGAGCCCCGCGTCCGTACCGTGCGCGAAGCCGACACCGACGGCGAGTTCCCGGAGCCGACCCCGCAGGGATTCGTGCTGGCGCGGAAGCCGGTGGCCGGGACCACGGTTGCCGGAGAAGCCGTTGTCAGTGGCGGGTGACACGCTGTAGTCACCATCCGAGAACGGGGGAGTCACATGGGTACGTGGGACATCGGGCACTTCGACAACGACACGGCTGCCGACTTCGGCGGGAAGCTGGACGACAGCGACCCCGAGAAGCGCGCGGCGCTGATCGAACAGGCGCTGGAAGCAGCCGTGCGCGCGGGCGCCGAGGGCTTCCTCGACAGCGACGAGGCGATGGAGGCGGTCGCCGCCGCCGCGCTGCTCGCTGCCCAGTGCCCGGGCGGCGAACCGGTGGACACCCCGTACGGCCCCGACGAACCGGTGCCGTTGCCCGGCGGTGCCCCGTCGCCGGTGCTGCTCGGACTCGCGGTGCGGGCCCTCGACCAGGTCACCGCGGAGACGTCCGAGCTGCGCGAGCTGTGGGGGGAGAGCGCCGAGCCGGCGGAGTGGCTGGCGGGGATCGGCCGCCTCAGAACCGTGCTGGCGGCGGGGGTGCCCGTGTAGGAGGGGACGGGGTCAGTCGGTCGGCCGGGCGGCCTCCGCCGTCCGGCTGCCCGCCGCGACGAGCTCCGCCACGTCCAGCGTCACCTCGGCGCCGATCGACGCGGGCAGCGTGACCGTCTGGCCGGGGGCGTACACCTCGTGCCGGTCGTACGACGAGCCGCCGGGCTCGGTGAGGACGTGGACCCGGCCGTGACGGCGGTCCAGGACCACGTACACCGGGACCTTGGCCTCCGCGTACACGGCCGGCTTCAGGTGGAGGTCGCTGCGGTAGTTGCTGGAGGTGACCTCCAGCACGAGACGGAAGACGGCCGGGTCGTAGCAGTGGTTCTCGGCCCGATGGGCGTCGAAGTCGGCGTCGACGAGGGCCAGGTCCGGGATCACGTAGTCCTGCGGACCACCGGGGAGCCAGAGGCCGATGCCCTGGAGCACGCGTGACTCGTTGCCGTGGAGTCCTGCCGCGAAGAAGGAAACCATGAGAGTGGTCAGGGCGTCGGCGTGCGGGCCATCGATGCGTGGAGCCACCGTGATGACGCCGCCGACGATCTCGACGCGGTGGCCCGGAAGCCGCTCCGTGAGCCTGTTGGCGCTGTCGAGCAGCGACTCCGGCTCACCGTCGCAGGGGTACCCGCCCGCTGCTCCCGACATGACGTGCCTCCTGGTTCGACCGGCGCCGAGACCATGATCGCGGGCCCGGACACCGCCCTCCGCCCCGAAGCCGCAGGATCACCCGCGAGGGTGAGGCGGTACGGCGACGGCCCCGTACACCGAGGTGTACGGGGCCGTCGTGCAGGTGCCGGATGCCAGGCGCCAGGCGGTGAGCCGGGGTGCCGTGGTGGTTACAGCTTCTCGATCACGTAGTCGATGCAGGCGGTGAGGGCCTGGACGTCCGCCGGGTCGATCGCCGGGAACATCGCCACGCGCAGCTGGTTGCGGCCCAGCTTGCGGTACGGCTCGGTGTCCACGATGCCGTTGGCGCGGAGCACCTTGGCGATCGCGGCGGCGTCGATGTCGTCCGAGAAGTCGATCGTGCCGATGACCTGCGAGCGCTTCGCCGGGTCGGTGACGAACGGGGTCGCGTGCTTCGAGTCCTCGGCCCAGCCGTAGAGGTTCTGGGAGGAGGCGAGGGTGCGGCCGGTCGCGAAGTCCAGGCCGCCCTGGCCGTTCAGCCACTTCAGCTGCTCGTTGAGCAGGAAGAGGGTGGAGAGGGCCGGGGTGTTGTACGTCTGGTTCTTCGTCGAGTTGTCGATCGCCGTGGGCAGCGAGAAGAACTCGGGGATGTGGCGGCCGGAGGCGTGGACGCGCGCCGCGCGCTCCAGGGCCGCCGGGGAGAACGCCGCGATCCACAGGCCGCCGTCGGAGGCGAAGGACTTCTGCGGGGCGAAGTAGTAGACGTCCGTCTCGGTGATGTCGACCGGCAGACCGCCGGCGCCCGAGGTGGCGTCGACCACGACGAGCGCGCCCTCGTCGGCACCGGCGACGCGCTTGATCGGCGCCGCGACACCCGTGGAGGTCTCGTTGTGGGTGAAGGCGTAGACGTCGACGCCCTCCTCGGCCTTGGGCTCCGGGTGGGTGCCGGGCTCGGAGGAGATCACGCTCGGGTCGGCCAGCCAGGGCGCGAGCTTCGCGGCCTTGGCGAACTTCGAGGAGAACTCACCGAAGTTCAGGTGCTGGGACTTCGTCTCGATGAGACCGTGCGTCGCGACGTCCCAGAACGCGGTGGACCCGCCGTTGCCGAGGACGACCTCGTAACCCTCGGGGAGGGAGAAGAGGCTGCGTACACCGTCACGTACCTCGCCGACCAGGTTCTTGACCGGGGCCTGGCGATGGGACGTACCGAGGAGAGAGGTTCCGGTGGCGGCCAGCGCGTCGAGCGCCTCCGTCCGCACCTTGGAGGGCCCGGCGCCGAAGCGTCCGTCGGCGGGCTTGATGTCAGCGGGAATCTGGATATCGGCCACGAGTCGGAGCGTAGTCCCTCGGGGACGGGGCGAAAGCCCCTGTCCGGCCGGTGAGACAGACGCTCCGGCCCGTGGACAACAGGAGGCCGGTGCGGTAGGCAGGACGGCTCAGCCCAGGGTGACCGGGAGTTCGAAGAGGTCGTTCTGGGTCACGATCGGCTTGTTCCGCAGCTCGGCCGCGGGGACCGCGAGCTCCAGCTCCGGGAAGCGGGCGTACAGCGCGGGGAGCGCGACGGCCGCCTCCAGGCGGGAGAGCGCCGCACCCGGGCAGATGTGCGGGCCGTGGCCGAAGGAGAGATGGCGGTTGGGGGAGCGGGTGAGGTCGAACTCGGCCGCGTCCGGGCCCCATTGCTTCTCGTCCAGGCTCAGCGCCGCGAACGAGACCATCAGGCCCTCGCCCTTCGGCAGCACCCGGTCGCCGATGGTGATGTCCTCGGTGGCGAAGCGGATGAGGACGTGCGAGGTCGGCGAGGACCAGCGCAGCGTCTCCTCGATCGCGCCCTCCCAGGTCGCCCCGCCCGAGAGCACCAGCGCGCGCTGCCCGGGGTGGGTCTGGAGGGCGACCACGGTGTTCACGATGAGGCTGATGGTGGTCTCGTGACCGGCGGCGATGATCAGCTTGAGGGTGTTGAGGATCTCGTCGTCGGTGAGCCGGTCGCCGTCCTCGGAGGCGTTCAGCAGCGCCCCCGTCAGGTCGTCGGCCGGGGACTCCTTCTTCTCCTCCAGGATGCGCGTGAACAGGGTGTGGATGTTCCCCATCACCTGCGGGACCTCGGCGGGCGGGGTCAGGTTGGAGAAGAACTTGTCGAACAGCTCCTTCATCCGGGGCAGGTCCTCGGTGCCGATGCCCATCAGCTCGCTGATGACGTTCATCGGCAGCGGGTAGGCGAACTCGGCCTTCAGGTCGACCCGCTCGCCCGCCGGGCGCGCGGCGAGCCGGTCCAGCAGCTCGTCGGTACGGGCCTGGATGCCCTCGCGGAGCCGCTCCACCCGGCGCACGGTCAGCGCCTGGGCGACCAGACCGCGCAGCCGCCGGTGCTCGGCACCGTCCGAGGTGAGCATGGTCTTGCCCGGGTTGACCAGGCCGATCAGCGGCCAGTCGGGGGCGATCTCGCCGCGCTGCCAGGCGTTCCAGACGTCGATGTCCTTCACCAGGCGCGGGTCGGTGAGGGCCGCCTTCGCCTCGGCGTGGTGGGTGACGGCGTAGATGTGGACCCCGCCGGGCAGCTCCACGGGGACGAGCGGACCGGCCGCGTGCAGCCGGGCGCTCTCGCCCCTGAGGTCGCCGACGAACATGTCGAGGACGATGCGCTCGTCGTCCTGCGCGCCGGTCGGTTCCGTGGTCGTCGCGGTCACCGCGTGCCTCCAAGGGCGGGAGTGGGTGTGAAGCGGACGGGCAGCTCGGTCAGGCCGCGCAGCCACGGCGACGGGCGCCGGGTGAGCTCCTCGGCCGGGACCGCGAGATCGACGTCGGGAAGCCGGTCGAGGATCGCCTCGATCCCCGTACGGGCGATGACCTCGGCGGTCTCCTGGGCGGGGAACGGGCAGCGGTGATCGCCGTGGCCGAAGGAGAGGAAGGCGTTGTTGCCGCCGGTCAGGGCCGAGCCGTCGGTCCGCACCTGGGGGTCGGCGTTGGCGGCGGCGACGCCGAGGATCAGCAGGTCACCGGCTTGGATGTGCTTCCCGCCGAGGTGGGTGTCGCGGCTCGCCCAGCGGCCGGCCACGTTCTGGGTGGGGGTGTCCTCCCACAGCACCTCGTTCATCGCCTCGGCGACGCTGTGCCGCCCGCCGGAGAGCGAGGCGGCGAACCGGTCGTCGGTGAGCATCAGCCGCAGCGAGTTGCCGATCCAGTCGGCGGTCGGCTGGTGCCCGGCGGCCATCATCACCATGAGGTCCCGGGCGACCTCGTCGGCGGTGAACTCCTCGTTGTCGGCGAGCATCCGGGACGGCACGTCGTCCTCGGGAGCCGCTGACCGCTCGGTCACCAGCTGGATGACGGAACCCGCGATGTGACGCTGGCCGGCCAGCGCGTCCGGGCCGCCGTTGATCATGTCGTTCATCGCCTTGACGAGGGCGGGGCCCTTGTCGTCCGCGAAGCCGTACAGCTTGGCGAGGACCCGGACGGGCAGCAGCATCGCGTACTCCGCGATCAGGTCGCAGCTGCCGGCCGAGCAGAAGGCGTCGATCAGCTCGTCCGCGAACTCCTCGGTGTACTTGCGGAGTTCGAAGGGGTCGGCGCCTTCGAGGGCCGTACTGATCACCTGGGAGCGGCGGCTGTGGCGCTCGCCGACGGTGTACAGGATCGACGGCTGGTCCTTGCTGATCATCGGGTGCAGCGGCCAGTCGTCGGGGATGTCCGGCCACTGGTTCCAGATCTGCGAGTCCCGGGTGAACAGGGCCGGATCGGTGGTGACTTGATGCAGCTCGCGGTAGCCCAGCACGAGCCACGCGGGCACGTCGCCGGGCAGCAGGATCGGCGCCACCGGGCCGTGGTCCCGGCGCACCTCCCGGTACAACTGGTGCGGTTCGGTGGCGAACCGGGGCCCGGACAGCGGTACGGGACCGAGATCCTTGGCCGCACCCTGACCGTGGTCGACGGGGCACGCGTTCACGAGGTGGTCTCCGGGGTTCTGCCGGCCGCCTCGGGGGCGCCCGCGAGCGCCCCTTCCGGAGTCCGGGCGTGGGCGGCGGACAGCGCGTGGAGGTGCTCGACCAGCGTGATCAGGACGTACTTGCTGGACGACCGGTCGCGTGCGTCGCACTCCACCAGCGGTACGTCCGCCGAGAGGTCGAGGGCCTCCCGGATCTGCTGCTCGGTGTGGAGCGGGCCGCCGAAGTCGTTGCACGCCACGATGAACGGCGTGCCGTGGTGTTCCAGGCGGTCGATGGCGTACCAGGAGTCCGCGAGCCGACGGGTGTCGACCAGCACGACGGCCCCCAGCGTGCCGGAGAAGAGGCGGTCCCACAGGAACCAGAAACGCTCCTGGCCGGGCGCCCCGAAGAGGTACAGCACCGAGCGCTCGTCCAGCGTGATGCGGCCGAAGTCGAAGGCGACCGTGGTGGACGCCTTCGACTGCACGCCGTCGAGGTGGTCGACGGCCTCGCCCGCGCGCGTCATCGTCTCCTCCGTGTTGAGCGGACGGATCTCGCTCACGGAACGGACCATGGTCGTCTTGCCCACGCCGAATCCGCCGACGACGACGATCTTCAGTCCGTTGTCGGCCGTCGCCCGAAGGGCGGCGCGGTCAGAGGTTGCGGAGTCCAACGAGCACCTGTTCCAGGATGTCGGGGGCGGGGAGCCGGTCCGAGACACGGGCGGTACGGGGATGGCGTGCGCTGATGCGGCCCGTGTCGAGCATGTCGCCGAGCATGATGCGGACGATGCCGACCGGCAGTTTCAGGGTCGCGGAGATCTCCACCACCGCGGTGGGGCGCTCGCACATCCGCAGGATCGCGACGTGCTCCGACTGCATGCCGGGGGCCGGCTCGCACTCGGAGACCACGAGCGTCACCAGGTCGAAGGCGTCGGAGTCCGTCCGGCTGCGGCCACCGGTGAGGGTGTAGAGCCGGTCGGGGGAGTCGTCACGGCCGGGGCGGGGGCGCGGCACCGGGGGCATCAGCCGGCGGTTCCCGCGTCGGCGCCCGGCCCGGTGGACGGGTCGGCGGACGGGTCGGTCTCGCGGGGCGGCGCCACGAGGTGCTCGCCGAGCTGCTCGACCAGCTCGCTCATGTTGTGTCCGACGAGACCCACGTCGGAGTCCTCGGCGGCGACGACCGCCAGATGGGCGCCCGTACCGGCCTCCACGATGAACAGCACCCCGCCGTAGAACTCGGCCATCGCGGACCGTACGCCGCCGCTGCCGTCACCGAACTCGACGGACGCGCCGTGCGAGAGGCTCTGGATGCCCGCGGAGATCGCGGCGAGCTGGTCGGCCTGGTCGACGGAGAGCTCGGGGGTACGGCACAGCTTCAGGCCGTCCCGGGAGAGCACGAGGGCGTGCCGGGCGCCGGGAGTGCGTTCGAGCAGGCCCTCCAGCAGCCAGTTCAGCTTCTCGTCGGTGGTCGCGGTCATGGGGTGTTGCCTTCCGGGAGCGGTGAGTTGGCCCGTACTGCCTGGCTGAATCTGCTGAAGCGCTCGGCCTGCCTCTTCGCGTCGTTCGCCCGGTCCCGGGGGGTGGCCGGGTCGACGGTGGCGGTGGCCGCCGCGCGCGCTTCGGCGGCGGCGAAGGTACGCCCGCGCCGCCTCCGGGGCAGCCCGCTCTCGCCGAACTTCGGGAAGGAGCCGGTCGATTCGGCCTCGGACTCGGGGGCGGGCTCGCGGGTGTGCGTTTCGTCCCCGGCCGCGGGCCCGGCCTCCCCGGCCGGGCGGGCCGTGCCCTCGGGGGTCCCGGTGGCTCCGGTGTCCGCCGCCGAGTGGGTGGGCTCGGGCTCGGGGGTGCTCCGTGTCTCCGGGCCGGGGGTACGGGGCTCGGGTGCGGCGGTGGGCGTCTCCGGCCCGGCGGTGCGGGGCTTGGGTGCGGCGGCCGGGAGCGTGGGGGACGCGGCGCCCACGGGCGTACGGGCGATGAGCTCCTGCGGCAGCATCAGCAGGGCGCCGGTGCCGCCGCGCGCGGACGGCCGGAAGGAGACCCGCAGCCCGTGCTTGCGGGCGAGGCGGCCGACGACCGCGAGGCCGAGGCGGGTACCGGAGGGTGCGGCGACGCTCTCGCCCGGGGAGACGGCCGCTTCGGCGCGGCGCAGCTGCACCTCGCTCATGACGAGCCCGCTGTCCTCCACGGTGATCACCACACCGGCCGGTACCTCTTCGACGTACACGTGCACTTCGGCGGTGGGCGGCGAGAAGTTGGCCGCGTTGTCGAGGAGTTCGGCGAGCGCGTGCATGACGCCCTCGGCCGCGTGCCCGGCGATGGCCACGTCGCTGGTCGAGTGGAGCCGGATGCGCCGGTAGCCGCTGATCCGGCCCATCGCGCCGCGCAGGATGGACTCCATCACGATCGGCCTGGCCCACCGGCGCCCCGAGCGGGCACCGGTCAGTACGGCGACGGAGTCGGCGAGGCGGCCGGCCTGGGCGGTGCGGTGGTCCAGGTGGAGAAGGTCGCCGAGGACGTTCTCGTCGGAGTGCCGGTTCTCCATCTCCCGCAGGTCGGCCAGCATGCTGGTGGCCAGCGCCTGCATCCGGCTCGCCGCGTTGGCGCCCGTCGACAGGGCGGCGGACCGCTCCCGCTCGGCCTGGGCGAGGCGGGCGGAGAGCGCGGCCTTCTCGGCGGCGAACCGCTCCCGGTCGGCCTCGTTCTCGGCGGAGCGCCGCTCGGTCTCGGCCGCCAGCCGCTCCTTGGCCGTGGCCGCCTCGGTGGTGGCCCTGGCGAGTGCGGTGGCCGCCTCGGACGCGGCGCGGGTGGCCTCGGCGCGGGCGGTGGCCTTGATCCGGGCGGTCTCGGCGGTGAAGCGCTGCGCGTCGGCGGATGCGGACGACACCAGGCGGGTGGTCTCGTCGGTGAACCTCCGGCTGTCCGCCGCCCGGGCCTCCCGCAGCGCCCGCGCGGTGCCCAGCGCATGGGCGGCGACGGCCGCGGCCACGGTCAGTGCGACGGCCGCCGCACCAGCCCCCCAGGCCAGGGGGGTCCGCACCGAAGCGGGGGCCACGGCGGTGGCCCACGCGCACAGCGAGCCTGAGACGACTGCCGACACCAGCGCGGTGAGCGCGGTCGACCGGGTTGAGGGGCGCAATCGGAGTCCTCGGGGCGGACGGCACGGGCGGCGCCGACCGGTCGGGCGGCGCGGCGGACGCGACGGCAGGCGGGGCGTCAGGTCGGGGCTGCGGTCGGGGCGGCAGGTGGGGGGCGGTCGGGGAACGGTCTTCGTCACCTTCGTCGCGGAGGGTGAGGGAGCCGTAACAACTGGAGCTGATTGTTCCAGCGCAAGTCGTGCTCACTATAGGAGAATTGAGGGTCCTTTTGGGAAGTCTTGGTGTCGTTCTCTGTTCGTTCCGTGTTGCGTATGTGGCCGTGCGGGCGGTGTTGTCCGAAGAGTGCGGGTTCCCGCCCGGCATGCTGGTGCCATGGCCGATACGCACGCCCTCAGCGACGCCCTGGCCCGGGACCTGCGCTCCGAGGTCCGGGGGGAGACCTCCTTCGACGCGGCCTCCCGGGCGCTCACCACGATGGACGCCTCCAACTACCGGCGGGTTCCCCTCGGGGTCGTCGCCCCGCGCGACGCCGACGACGTCGCCACCGCCCTCGCCGTCTGCCGCGCCCACGGGGTGCCCGTCGTACCGCGCGGCGGCGGCACCTCCATCGCGGGCCAGGCCACCGGCACCGGCGTCGTCCTCGACCTCACCCGGCACCTGGACGCCATCGTGGAGCTGGACCCCGGGTCCCGTACGGCCGTCGTCCAGCCCGGCGTCGTCCTCGACGACCTGCGGGCCGCCGCCGCCCCGCACGGGCTGACCTTCGGCCCCGACCCCTCCACCCACGGCCGCTGCACCCTCGGCGGCATGATCGGCAACAACTCCTGCGGCGCCCACTCCGTCGCCTGGGGCACCACCGCCGACAACGTCCACGCCCTCACCGTCGCCCGCTACGGCGGCGACACCCTGCGCCTCGGCCGGGGCTGGGGGACGGGGAGCGCCGCTCCCGGCCCGGGCCGGGAGGCGGACGGCGCCCCCGCCGGGCTGCGGGAGTTCGTCGACCGCCACCTCGCCCCGCTCCGCACCGGCTTCCCCGACCTCCCGCGCCGCATCTCCGGTTACGCCCTCGACGCCCTCCTCCCCGAACACCCCGGCGGCCCCGACCTCGCCCGCGCCTTCTGCGGCAGCGAGGGCACCCTCGCCGTCGTCACCGAGGCCACCGTCCGGCTGGTCGAGTCCCCGCCCGCCCGCGCCCTCGCCGTCCTCGGCTACCCGGACGAAGCGGCCGCCGCCGAGGCCGCCGCCGGACTCCTCGCCCACGGCCCGCTCACCGTCGAGGGCATGGCCGCCGACCTGGTGCGGGAAACGGTCGGGCTGCCCCGGGGCGGCGCCTGGCTCTTCGTGGAGACCGGCGGCGCCACCCCCGCCGAAGCCCGCGACCGGGCCACCCGCATCGTGCGCGCCGCCGACGCCCTCGACGCCGCCGTCGTCACCGACCCCGCCGGACAACGCGCCCTGTGGCGCATCCGCGAGGACGCCGCCGGAACCGCCACCCGGATGCCCGACGGCACCGAAGCCTGGCCCGGCTGGGAGGACTGCGCGGTGCCGCCCGCCCGACTCGGCCCGTACCTCCGCGAGTTCCGCGCCCTGCTCGCCGAACACGGGCTGCGCGGAACCCCGTACGGCCACTTCGGCGACGGCTGCATCCACGTCCGCATCGACTTCGACCTCCTCACCCCCGAAGGCACCGCCCGCTTCCGCCGCTTCTCCGAGGACCAGGCCCGCCTCGTCGCCGCCCACGGCGGCTCGCTCAGCGGCGAACACGGCGACGGACAGGCCCGCGCCGAACTCCTCCCCCTCATGTACGGCACCGAACTCGTTGCGCTCTTCGCCGAGTTCAAGGACCTGTGGGACCCGTACGGCGGGATGAACCCCGGGATGCTGGTCCGCCCGGACCCGCTCGACGCCAACCTCCGCTTCGACGTCCTGCCCCGCCGCCCGGTCGACGTCGCCTTCGGATACCCGCAGGACGGTGGCGACTTCACCGCCGCCGTGCGCCGGTGCGTGGGCGTCGCCAAATGCCGTACGACAGCGGCACCGGGTGCGGGCGTCATGTGCCCCTCCTTCCGCGCCACCGGCGAGGAGCAGCACTCGACACGCGGCCGGGCCCGGCTGCTCCACGAGATGCTCGCGGGCGAGATCGTCACCGACGGCTGGCGCTCGACGGAGGTCCGCGACGCGCTCGACCTCTGCCTCTCCTGCAAGGGCTGCCGCAGCGACTGCCCGGTCGGCGTCGACATGGCCACGTACAAAGCGGAGTTCCTCCACCACCACTACCAGGGCCGGATCCGCCCCGCCGCCCACTACGCCCTGGGCTCGCTGCCCCGCTGGCTCCGCCTCGCCGCCCCCGTCGCCCCGCTGCTGAACGCCCTCGCCCGGATCCGCCCGCTCGCCGCCCTCGTCAAGCGCCTGGCGGGCATCGCCCCCGAGCGCCCGATCCCGGCGCTGGCGCGCGAGCCGTTCACACGGTGGGCGGGGGCGGGGGCGGGCGGGGCCTCCGGGGACGGAGCCGGTGCGGATTCCGGCCGGGAGGTCCTGCTCTGGCCGGACACCTTCACCACGTACCTCTCCCCGCAGGTCGGGCACGCCGCCGTCCGCGTCCTGGAATCCGCAGGCCGGACCGTGCGCCACACGGGCCAGGGGCTCTGCTGCGGGCTGACCTACGTCTCCACGGGCCGCCTCGACCGTGCCCGTACGGTCATGCGGCGCACCCTGGACCGGCTCGGCACCTCCCTCGGCCGGCCCCTCGTCGTCCTCGAACCGAGCTGCGCCGCCGCCCTCCGCACCGACCTCCCCGAACTCCTCGCCGACGACCCGCGTGCCGCCGAACTCGCCGCCTCGGTACGGACCTTGGCCG
Source organism: Streptomyces sp. NPDC001493 (assembly GCF_053597235.1). Classification (NCBI taxonomy): domain Bacteria; kingdom Bacillati; phylum Actinomycetota; class Actinomycetes; order Kitasatosporales; family Streptomycetaceae; genus Streptomyces; species Streptomyces sp. NPDC001493. The sequence goes on along the minus strand of NZ_JBSFHV010000021.1, from coordinate 24,094 downwards.
AGTACCTGGAGGAGTACGCCCCCGGCTGGGAGCCGCCCAGGCTGGACCGCCCGGTGGCCGGCCAGACCCACTGCCACCAGCACGCCGTCCTCGGCGACACCGCCGACCGCCGCCTGCGCGAACGGGCCGGACTGGACGGCGAGTTGTCCGGCGGCTGCTGCGGCCTGGCGGGCAACTTCGGCTACGAGAAGGGGCACTGGGACGTCTCGGTGGCCTGCGCGGAGGAGCAGTTGCTGCCCGCCGTACGGTCGGCGGCCCCGGGTACGGAGATCCTGGCCGACGGCTACTCCTGCCGCACCCAGCTGGACCAGCTGGCGGGGGTGCGGGCCAAGCACCTCGCGGAGCTGCTGGCGGAGGGGCTGGAGCTGGCGGAGGGGTTGGAGGGAGAGAGGGGCGTACGCGAGGGGTAGCGGCGCTCAGGTGGTGTCCGGCGGATCGAGGTCGGACACCACCCGGTCGGGTTCTCAGCCGCCGGGCCGCCGCTCCTCGTGGCCGCCCCCGCCCGCGATGATCTCCCGCGCCAGGGCCACGAGCCGGGGGAGCGCCGGGTGCCCCGGGCCGTCGCGGCGGGCGAGCAGCACCGGCAGCGGCGGGGCGTCGGTCAGCGGGACGAAGGCGACCCCGGCATGCGGGTGCATGTCGGCGGTGGACGCGGCGGAGACGCCCGAGCCGCGTCCGGCGGCGATGGCGGTGAGCCAGTCGTCGGTGTTGGCGACGGTGAGGGTGGCGGCGGGGCGCGCGTCCGGGGGCCAGAGGCCGAGCGTGGTGGTGCCGGACACCGTGTTCAGGACCACCGGCCCTGCCGCCAGGTCGGCGAGGGAGAGTGCGGCGCGACCGGCGTAGGGGCCGTCCGCCGTGACCGCCGCGACCCGGTCCTCGCTGAACAGCGCCTCCGTCACCAGCCCCGGCGCCTCCACCGGCCCGCGCAGCAGTGCCGCGTCCACCTCGCCCCGGGTGAGCCCGGCCGTACGGTCGTCGATGCGCAGCAGCTCCAGCGGGGTCCCCGGGTACCGCGCCTGCCAGGTCCGCAGCAGCGGTGTGGTGTACGGACCGAACGCCGACCAGGCGTGCCCGAGCCGCAGCGGCCTGCGCTGCGGGCGCCCGGTGCCCGTCGCGTCGTCGAAGGCGCTGACCGCGAGGGCCGCCTTGTCCCGGAAGGCGACGCCCTCCGGGGTGAGGTCCAGGTGATGGGTGGACCGGTCGACGAGCCGGGTGCCGAGGTGGGCCTCCAGCGAGGCGAGGGTCCGGGAGACGGCGGGCTGGGTGAGGCCGAGGCGTTCGGCCGCCCGGGTGACGTTGCGCTCGTCGGCGACGGCGAGGAAAGCCCGCAGATGACGCAGCTCGATGGGGCGGCCGGTGCCGGTGCTGGCGCTTGTGCGGCTGGTGCCCGGGCGCCCGGTGCCGCTGCGCCCGGTACCCGTACGGCCGGTGCCGCCCCGGTGCCCCGTACGGTCGCCGTCCCGGTGCCCCGTACGGTCGCCGTCCTGGTCGCCGTCCCGCTGTTCCCTGCTCATGCGTGCGGAGCATAACCGGAGCGCAGAAGGCATTTCACGCGCGGCGCGCGGCTGCCTACGGTGGACGGATGGGCCCCGCGCGCATAGTCCCGTGCAATGTACTTCTCAGTGCATTACATTGCACTGAGGGGATGTGTTCCGCCGCCCCTCCCGCCCCACCCCGGAAGGCCACCCAGTGAACGACCCGCGCAGCGCCGTAGAGCCGGCCGCCGCCGTCACCGTCCCCGAGGCGGTGACCGCCCTGGACGGAGCACCCGACGCTCCCACCGGCGGTCCGCACGGCTCCGGGCAGCCGACGGGGCGCGGCGGCACGCTCGTCTCGGTCGCCCTCGTCGTCGGAGGTGTGGTCTCGGTCCAGTTCGGCGCGGCGGTCGCCGCCCTGCTGATGCCCCGGGCCGGCGCGTTCGGCGTGGTCACGCTGCGCCTGCTGGTGGCCGCCGTGGTGCTGCTGGTCGTCTGCCGCCCCAAGCTGCGCGGCCACTCCCGCGCCGACTGGGGGACGGTGGTGGCCTTCGGCGTCACGATGGGCGCGATGAACAACCTCTTCTACCAGGCACTCGACCGCATCCCCCTCGGTATCGCGGTCACCCTGGAGGTGCTCGGCCCGCTCGCCCTCTCCGTCATCGCCTCCCGCCGCCTGATCAACCTCCTGTGGGCGGGGCTCGCACTCGTCGGAGTGGCCCTGCTCGGCGGCGCGGGCGGCTTCGGCCGGCTCGACCTGCTCGGCGCCGGACTGGCCGTCGCGGCCGGTGCGATGTGGGCCCTGTACATCGTCTTCAGCGCCCGCACCGGCCGCCGCTTCCCGAAGGCGGACGGCCTGGCCCTCGCCATGGCCGTCGCCGCCCTCCTCTCCCTGCCCCTCGGCATCGCGGAGTCCGGTACGAAGCTGACCGTCCCGACCACCGTTCTGCTCGGCGCCGCGGTGGCCCTGCTCAGCTCCGTACTCCCGTACACCCTCGAACTGATCGCGCTCCGCCGCCTGCCCGCCTCCACCTTCGCCGTGATGATGAGCCTCGAACCGGCCATCGCCGCGCTCGCCGGGTTCCTCATCCTGGACCAGGCCCTCTCCACCACGGACGCCCTCGCCATCGCCCTCGTCATCGGCGCGAGCGTGGGGGCGGTACGGGGACAGGTCGGCGGGGCGCGGAAGAGGAAGCGGCGGGACAGCCTTTAGGCCGCCTCTGTCGGTGGGGCATGTGAGGATGCCCGGCGACCGACTGTCCGGAGTGAGGGAGACGGCGTGCGCACCCTGCCCGCGTTCGAGCTGACCGAAGAGTATCCGGACGACGGCTTCGACCCCGTCGTCGTACGGACCGACTACACGGACGGCGAGGCGTGGCGGGCCGTGGTGGCCGGGCTGCGCAGTGCGTGTGACGAGGACAGCGGCGCGGAGGTGCGGTTCCACCTGATCGACGATCCGCGCTGGGACGGTGCCACGGTCGAGGAAATCGTGCGTGCCGCGGCTGCGGTGGAGAACCTCTTCGTGGTGTTCCTCGCCGACGCGGTCACCATGCGGTCCCCCTCTCGGGCGCTTCTCGCCCTGGACCTGTTCGCCGACGAGGACGAGGACCTCGATCCGGTGTACTACCAGGAGCTGATCGACAACCCGCCCGCCCGCGAGTTCCGTACCGTGCCGGGCGAGGTCCACGCCGTTCAACTGGACCTGGCACTCAGCAATGTGGACTTCCACGAGCTCGCCGCCATGGCTTCCGAGGACCCGGAAGGCGTTTTCCGGCCGGTCTGAAACCTCGCCGCGACCGTGGTTTCCACATGGCCGAACAGGGCCTTGAACTCCCTTGTGGATGCCCTACGATGGCGCCCTTGCCGGATGTCCGACCGGCGCTCTGAACGGGGGAAAAGGGACCATGGACGCCGAATTGGCGACGCTCGCGACCACAGCGGGAAGCGCACTGCTGAACGCTCTCACCACCGACCTGTGGCGGCAGGCCCAGACATCGGTGGCCGCACTCTGGCGGCGCGCCCACCCGGAGCGGGCCGACACGGTCGAAGCGAGTCTCACGGAGACCCGGACCCTGCTGCTCACGGCACCGGAGAGCGAGGAAGCGCAGATCTCGGCAGAGCAGTGGCGCCTGAACTTCCGCCTGCTGCTCGCCCGCCGCCCCGACCTCGTGGACGAGCTGCGCCGCGTCGTCGCGGACGAGCTTGAGCCGCTGGCCGCGCCCACCCCTCCGCAGAACACCTCCACGGTCTTCCACGCGACGGCCTCGGGGCACGGGCGCGTCTACCAGTCCGCCGGGGACCAGACGATCAACGAACGATGAGCAAGCACGCACGTCCCGCGCCGGAAGAGCCCGGCGACCCGTCCACGCCTGCCGCGCCCGCCGAGCCTGCCGCGTCTCCGGCGTCCACATCCCAGGCGGCCACCTCGTCCGGCCACGGCCGGGCCTACCAGGCCGGCGGGAACCAGACGATCAAGGAAGAAAGCCACCACCAGCACCACCACCATTACTACGCCCCGCACCGACCGCCGAAGGCCCGCCTGGTGTGGCCGCTGGTCGGGGTGGTGATTCTGGCCCTCGGCGGCTTCGCCGCCCTCAAGCTGTGGGACGAGTACGCCGGGTCGGACGCGGCACCGCACACCACGGCTTCGGCGACGGGTGCGGGGCTGGCGCCGAACCCGATGGACAACTGCCGCGCCTGGACGGACACCGGCGTGACGCATGTCCAGGTCAAGCCCTGTTATCGGGTGGGTGACGACGGGCACCTGTACATCGGCGCCGAATGGCGCACGACGACTGGTAACGAACGGGTGGACGTCTACGTCTGGCTGGAAGATGCCACGGGCGACGAGCTCGTCTACCCGGCCGCGAGCACGGGTGCGCTGGGCTACCACAACATGTCGGTCTGGAAGGTGCCGACGGACGACGAACAGTGGAGGGAGGCGCGGGTCGGCAAGGAGCTGAAGCACGGCGAGAAGTACGAGGTGTGCGTGTCGGTCGTGGAGCCGGGGGACACTCACCCGTCCACCACGGTTCCTGGCCTGAGGGGCTTCCAGGAAGGCGTCGTGTTTCCATAGCTCCCGCGCGCTCTCCACGGACCTCCCGAGGGGATTCGAGGTGATCCGATCCCGCGCATGGTCGAGAGTGAGTAACCGATGGAGCACCCGCCGGAGCCGTTCCTGATGTGGGTCGAGGACGTGTTCCCCCGCAGCCAGGGCCGAGAGGTCCTCGTCACCGGACGGATCGAGCGGGGCCGGGTCCTCGTCGGCGACGAGGTGCAGGTCGTCGGCGCCGGCGGAGGCGGTACGGGCGACGGCGTGCCCGTCCACGTGCCCGTCCGCGTCGCCGGGATCGAGGGGCCGGGCCGCGAGCCCACGCGTGTCGGAGAGGCGGGCTGGAACGTCGGACTCCTGCTGCCCCACTCCGTGGCGGACGCGGTCGAGCGGGGGCAGGTCCTCGCACGACCGGGGTCGATCGGCGCGTACGACACCTTCTCCGCGGACATCGTCCTGTCGGCGGAGACGGCGGCGGAGGCGGAGGAGCACGGTGGCACGGAGGTCCACGACGGTGACGCGTGCACCTTCTACTTCGGCTCCGCAGGGGTGCGGGGCACCGTGACGCTGCCGTCCGGTACGGACGTACTCCACCCGCTGCACACGGCCCGTGCGACGGTCGCCCTGGACGAGGTCGTGGCCCTGGAGAGCGGGTGGCACTTCGCCTTCCGCTACCGGGGGCGCGCCGCCGGAACGGGGACGGTGGCGGGGCTCATCCCCTGAACCGGGGACTGCCGCCCCGGCCCGCCGGTGCGGCGCGCGGCGGCGCCGCTGACCGCCCCCTCGCGCGGTGCTGATCGCCCCCTCGCGCGGATACCGGCACCGACGCGTCGACGGGGCCGGCGACGTCATCCGGCCAACCGCAGCACCAGCTCGTCGATCTCCTCTCCCCGCGCGTTCGCGAAGCCCCGTTCCTCGCGGACGACCTCGAAGCCGCACTTCTCCAGGACTCGTACCGATCCGGTGTTGTCCGCCGCCGCCCTGGCGAACAGCGGGCGTTCGGCGACCTCGTCGAGGAGGATCCGCAACGCGGCGGTCGCGATGCCCCGTCCCCAGTAGTAGCGATCGACGACATAGGTGACCTCCCGCTCGCCCGGCTCGCCGTACACGGCGACATGCCCGACCACGTCGCCGTCCGCGAGCACGGTGCGGGTGACGACGTCGGGGGTGGCGGAGAGGCGCTTCCAGTGGGCGTCGAAGTGAACCCGGTCCGTCGGGTCCTCGGCGGTGAAGGCGGCCATCCGGTTCGACTCGGGGTCGCTCATGTGCCGGAAGAACACAGGCAGATCACTGGGGTGCACGGGACGCAGGGAGACATCCATGGAGGTCATGGGCCCGACCCTAGCCACTCCGCGGAAGGGACCGGAGCGTCCGGAACGGAAAATCATGCAAGCATGCTTGCTTGTTTCTGCGGGCGCTGCCATGCTCCGGGGCACCACGCCATGCCCCGAGGGGAGCGCACGTGTCCGATGCCATCGCCGTGATCGACGACCTGCGGGACGAGAGCGAAGAACTCGACGCTCTGGTAGCCGAGTTGAGCGACGAGGAGTGGGCGGCGGCGACCCCCGCGCCCGGCTGGACGATCGCCCACCAGATCGCGCATCTGACCTGGACCGACGGGGTCGCGGTGACTGCCGCGACCGACCCCGGGGCGTTCGCGGCGGAGGTGGCGGCCGCGCTCGCCGCGCCGGAGAGCTTCGTGGACGAGGCCGCCGGGGCTGCTGTCGCCGCCGCCTCGCCGTCGGAGCTGCTGCGGCGGTGGCGGGCCGGGCGGGAGCGGCTCCAGGAGGTGTTGCGGGAGGCCGTGCCCGGTACCCGCGTCCCCTGGTACGGGCCGCCGATGAGCCTCGCCTCGATGGCGACCGCCCGGCTCATGGAGACCTGGGCGCACGGGCAGGACGTGGCCGACGCGCTCGGGGTCGTACGGGCGCCGACCGGGCGGCTGCGGCATGTCGCCAGGATCGGCGTACGGGCCCGGGACTACGCCTGGTTCGTGCGGGGCGCCACACCGCCGGGCGAGGAGTTCCGGGTCGAACTGACAGTGCCTGAGGGCGGGTTGATCGTATTCGGGCCCGAGGGTGCCGCGCAGCGGGTGACCGGGCCGCTGCTGGACTTCTGCCTGCTGGTGACGCAGCGCGCCCACCGGGACGACCTCGCGCTGCGGGCGGTCGGCGCCGAGGCCGACGGGTGGCTGGACATCGCGCAGGCCTTCGCCGGGCTGCCGGGTGCGGGGCGCGCGCCGCGCGGGGACAAGGGTGCGGGTGGGGACGAGAGCGCGCGCGGAGACAGGAGCGCGGGCGGGGGCAGGAGAGAGGGCGAGTCCGAAGAAGCCGCGAACCCCCTGCGAAGTGAGGGAATATGACCACCGTCCCGCCCACGGAGAACCCCACCGCGTCGCCCGCCCCCCTCGGGCTGGGGACACAACTCCCCGCCCCCGTCGCGATCCCCGTCTCCGTCACCGAGCCGACCGGCCCCGCCGTGGACCCCGCCCCCACGAGCCCGCTCGACCCGCCCGCGCCCACCCCGCTCCGCATCGGCAACGCCTCCGGGTTCTACGGCGACCGGTTCGACGCGATGCGCGAGATGCTGACCGGCGGCCCGCTCGACGTCCTCACCGGCGACTACCTCGCCGAGCTCACCATGCTCATCCTCGGCCGCAGCCGTCTGAAGGACCCCTCGCGCGGGTACGCGACCACCTTCCTGCGGCAGCTCGAAGAAGGACTCGGGCTGGCCGTCGAGCGCGGGGTGAAGATCGTCGCCAACGCGGGCGGTCTCAACCCGGCCGGACTCGCCGACGCCGTACGGGAGTTGGCCGACAAGCTCGGAATCCCGGTGCGGGTCGCCCATGTGGAGGGCGACAGCCGGCCGGTGCCGGAGGGGTTCCTCACCGCCAACGCGTACCTCGGCGGCGCCGGGATCACCGCCTGCCTGCGGGCGGGCGCGGACATCGTCGTCACCGGCCGGGTCACCGACGCCGCCCTGGTCACCGGGCCCGCCGCCGCCCACTTCGGCTGGGGCCCCGACGACCTGGACGCCCTCGCCGGGGCCGTGGTCGCCGGGCACGTCCTGGAGTGCGGTACGCAGGCCACCGGCGGGAACTACGCCTTCTTCGGCGACCACGACGTCCGCCGCCCCGGCTTCCCGCTCGCCGAGATCCACGCGGACGGCTCCTCCGTCATCACCAAGCACCCGGGCACCGGCGGGGTGGTCGATCTCTCCACCGTCACCGCCCAGTTGCTGTACGAGACCGGGGGCGCCCGGTACGCCGGACCCGACGTCACCGCCCGGCTCGACACCGTACGGCTCGCGCAGGAGGGCCAGGACCGGGTCGGGATCAGCGGGGTACGGGGCGAGGCGCCGCCGCCCACGCTGAAGGTCGGGCTCAACCGGCTCGGCGGCTGGCGCAACGAGGTCGTCTTCGTCCTCACCGGACTCGACATCGAGGCCAAGTCCCTCCTGGTGCAGGAGCAGTTCGCCGACGCGCTCGACCGGTCCGGGAAGGCGCCCGCCGAGGTCCGCTGGGAGCTGGCCCGCACCGACCACCCCGACGCGCCCACCGAGGAGACCGCGAGCGCGCTGCTCCGGCTGGTGGTGCGCGACCAGGACGCGGAGGCGGTCGGCCGGGCGGTCTCCGGGGCCGCCGTGGAGCTGGCCCTCGGCAGCTACCCCGGGTTCCACGTCACCGCCCCGCCCGGGAAGGGCGCGCCGTACGGGGTCTTCGAAGCCGCGTACGTACCGGCGTCCGAGATCGCGCACACCGCCGTGCTGCCCGACGGCACCCGGCAGGACGTGCCCGCGCCGACGGTGACCCGGGTGCTCGACCTCGTACCTCCCGAGGCCCCGCTGCCGCCCGCGTTGGAGCCGGAGGTGACCCGGAGCGTGCCGCTCGGGCTGCTCGCCGGGGCGCGCAGCGGCGACAAGGGCGGTGACGCGAACGTCGGCGTGTGGGTGCGTGACGACCGCGCCTGGCGGTGGCTCGCGCACGAGCTGACCGTCGAGCGGTTCCGCGAACTCCTGCCGGAGACCGGCGGATTGGAAGTCGAACGGCATGTGCTCCCGCAGCTGCGGGCGGTGAACTTCGTCGTCCGTGGACTGCTGGGCGAGGGGGTCGCCGCACAGGCGCGGTTCGACCCGCAGGCCAAGGCGCTGGGGGAGTGGCTCCGCTCGCGCCACCTCGCCGTACCGGTCTCCCTGCTCGCCCCGGCGACCTGAGCCGCAGGCATCACCCCACCCCCTTCGTTTCCCGCACCGGAGGTCACCGATGACCGTCCTGCCCACCGGGCTCGACACCGCCGGACCCGAGTACGCCGCCAATCGGGCCGCCCTGCTCGCCAAGCTCGACGGCCTCGCGGCCGAGCACGCGAAGGCGCTGGCCGGGGGCGGCGAGAAGTACGTGGCACGGCACCGTTCGCGCGGGAAGCTGCCCGCCCGGGAGCGGATCGAGCTCCTGATCGACCCCGACACCCCGTTCCTGGAACTGTCGCCGCTGGCCGGCTGGGGCAGCGACTACACGGTGGGCGCCTCGCTCGTCACCGGGATCGGGGTGGTGGAGGGCGTCGAGTGCCTGATCACCGCCAACGACCCGACCGTACGCGGCGGCGCCTCCAACCCGTGGACGCTGAAGAAGGCGCTGCGGGCCAACGAGATCGCCTTCGCCAACCGGCTGCCCTGCATCAGCCTGGTCGAGTCCGGGGGCGCCGACCTGCCCTCGCAGAAGGAGATCTTCATCCCCGGCGGGGCGCTCTTCCGCGACCTCACCCGGCTCTCCGCCGCCGGAATCCCCACCGTGGCCGTGGTGTTCGGCAACTCCACCGCCGGAGGCGCGTACGTCCCCGGAATGTCCGACCACACCGTCATGATCAAGGACCGTTCCAAGGTCTTCCTCGGCGGCCCGCCGCTGGTGAAGATGGCCACCGGCGAGGAGAGCGACGACGAGTCGCTCGGCGGCGCCGGGATGCACGCCCGCACCTCCGGGCTGGCCGACCACTTCGCCGTGGACGAGCACGACGCGCTGCGCCAGGCCCGCCGGATCGTCGCCCGCCTCAACTGGCGCAAGGCACACGCCGATCCGGGACCCGCCGAACCGCCGAAGTACGACGAGGAGGAGCTCCTCGGCATCGTGCCCGGCGACCTCAAGGTGCCGTTCGACCCGCGCGAGGTCATCGCCCGGCTCGTCGACGGCTCCGACTTCGACGCCTTCAAGCCGCTCTACGGCACCAGCCTCGTCACCGGCTGGGCGCGGCTGCACGGCTACCCGGTCGGCATCCTCGCCAACGCGCAGGGGGTGCTCTTCAGCGCGGAGTCGCAGAAGGCCGCGCAGTTCATCCAGCTCGCCAACCAGCGCGACATCCCGCTGATCTTCCTGCACAACACCACCGGCTACATGGTCGGCAAGGAGTACGAACAGGGCGGCATCATCAAACACGGCGCGATGATGATCAACGCGGTCTCCAACTCCAGGGTCCCGCACCTCTCCGTGCTGATGGGCGCCTCCTACGGGGCCGGCCACTACGGCATGTGCGGACGCGCCTACGACCCCCGCTTCCTCTTCGCCTGGCCCAGCAGCAAGTCGGCCGTCATGGGCCCGCAGCAGCTCGCCGGGGTGCTCTCCCTCGTGGCCCGCGCCTCCGCCGCCGCCAAGGGCCGCCCGTACGACGACGAGGCCGACGCCGGACTGCGCGCCCTGGTGGAGCAGCAGATCGAGGCCGAGTCGCTGCCGGTCTTCCTCTCCGGGCGGCTCTACGACGACGGGGTCATCGACCCCCGCGACACCAGGACCGTCCTCGGGATGTGCCTCTCCGCGATCCACACGGCACCCGTCGAAGGCGCCCGCGGCGGCTTCGGCGTCTTCCGGATGTGAGCGGCGGGAGGACGGGGAGCGCTGTGAGGACAGAGAGGACTGAGAGGACTGACGTGATCACTTCCCTGCTCGTCGCCAACCGCGGCGAGATCGCCTGCCGGATCTTCCGCACCTGCCGGGCGCTCGGCATCACCACCGTCGCCGTGTACTCCGACGCGGACGCCGGTGCCCTGCACGTCCGCGAGGCCGACCTCGCCGTACGGCTGCCGGGCGCGGCGCCCGCCGACACCTACCTCCGCGGCGACCTGATCGTCGCCGCGGCGCTCGCGGCCGGGGCCGACGCGGTGCACCCCGGGTACGGCTTCCTCTCCGAGAACGCCCCCTTCGCCGCCGCCGTGCAGGACGCCGGGCTCCTCTGGGTCGGCCCGCCGGTCAAGGCGATCGAGCAGATGGCCTCGAAGACCCGCGCCAAGGAGCTGATGGCCGCCGCCGAGGTCCCGCTGCTCGCCCCCGTCGACCCGGCCACCGCGACCGAGGCCGACCTGCCGCTGCTGCTCAAGGCGGCGGCGGGCGGCGGCGGGCGCGGGATGCGGATCGTACGGGAACTCGACGCGCTCCCAGCCGAGTTGACCGCCGCTCGAGCGGAGGCGGAGTCCGCGTTCGGGGACGGCGAGGTGTTCGCCGAGCCGTACGTGGAACGCGGCCGGCACGTCGAGGTGCAGGTGATGGCCGACGACCACGGCACCGTCTGGGCGCTCGGCACCCGCGACTGCTCCCTCCAGCGCCGTCACCAGAAGGTCGTCGAGGAGGCCCCCGCACCCGGCCTCGGCGAGGAGCTGCGGACCCGGCTGCACGACGCCGCGGTGGCCGCCGCCCGCGCCGTCGGCTACCGGGGCGCGGGGACCGTGGAGTTCCTCGTCTCCGCCGAGGGCCGCCCCTACTTCCTGGAGATGAACACCCGCCTCCAGGTCGAACACCCCGTCACCGAGGCCGTGTTCGGGCTCGACCTGGTCGCCCTCCAGCTGCGGACCGCCGAGGGCGAGCCGCTGCCCGCTGCCGGGCCGCCCGCCCCCGAGGGGCACGCCGTGGAGGCCCGGCTCTACGCCGAGGACCCCGCCCACGACTGGCGCCCGCAGACCGGGCTCCTGCACGCGCTCGACCTGCCCGAGGAGCCGGGGGTCCGCCTCGACACCGGGTACACCGGCGGCGACACCATCGGGGTGCACTACGACCCGATGCTCGCCAAGGTCGTCGCGCACGCCGCCACCCGCGCCGAGGCCGTACGGCTCCTCGCCCGCACCCTCGAACGCGCCCGGATCCACGGCCCGGTCACCAACCGCGACCTGCTGGTCCGCTCCCTGCGCCACCCCGACTTCCTCGCCGTCCGCCTCGACACCGGGTTCTACGACCGCCACCTCACCGCCCTCACCCCCGCCCCCGACGAGGCGGCCGTCCGCCGCGCCGCCCTGGCCGCCACCCTCGCCGACGCGGCGGCCCGCACGGCAGGGGCGTCGGCCGGCACGGCAGGGGGTGCGGCCCGTACGGCAGGGGAGGAGGCGGTACGCACCCCGGCGCACGCCGCCGTACCCGCCCGCTTCGGCGCCTGGCGTAACCTCCCCTCCCAGCCGCAGACCAAGCGCTACCGCGCCGAGCCCGACGCCGGGGAGTACGAGACCGCCTACCGGGCCACCCGCACCGGCCCCGTCCCGCACGAGGCCCCCGGAATCCGGGTGACGGAGGTCCGCTCCGACCGGGTCACCCTCGAACTCGACGGCGTCACCCGCCGGTTCGCCGTCACCGTCCACGGCGACCAGGTGTACGTGGACACGGCGGACGGCTCCCACACCTTCACCGCCCTGCCCCGCTTCACCGACCCCACCACCCGCAGCGAACCCGGCTCCCTGCTCGCCCCCATGCCCGGCACGGTCGTCCGCCTCGCCGAAGGGCTGGCCCCCGGGGCCGCCGTCGAAGCCGGGCAGCCGCTGATCTGGCTGGAGGCGATGAAGATGGAGCACCGCATCCTCGCCCCCGCCACCGGCACCCTCACCGCGCTCCACGCCGCGCCGGGCCTCCAGGTGGAGGTCGGCGCGCTGCTCGCCGTCGTACAGGACACGCCCCACGTACAGGACACGCCCGAAGAGGAATCCCACGTCCAGGAGGCACCGCAGCCATGAGCACCGTCCTCGAATCCGCCGAGCACCAGGCGCTCCGCGCCGCCGTCGCCGCCCTCGGCAAGCGCTTCGGGCGCGCCTACATGGCCTCCGTCATCGCGGAGGGCCGGCACACCGACGAACTCTGGGCCGAGGCAGCCAAGTTCGGCTACCTGGGCGTGAACCTCCCCGAGGAGTACGGCGGGGGAGGCGCCGGCATGGCGGAACTCTCCATCGTGCTGGAGGAGTTGGGTGCCGCAGGAGCCCCGCTGCTGATGATGGTGGTCTCCCCGGCGATCTGCGGCACGGTGATATCCCGCTTCGGCACCGAGGCACAGAAGCGGCAGTGGCTCCCCGGACTCGCCGACGGCAGCCTCACCATGGCCTTCGGGATCACCGAGCCGGACGCCGGCTCCAACTCGCACCGGATCACCACGACCGCCCGCCGCGACGGCGACGACTGGCTGCTCACCGGCCGGAAGGTCTTCGTCTCCGGCGTCGACATCGCCGACGCCACGCTCGTCGTGGGCCGCACCGAGGACGCCCGTACCGGGAAGCTCAAGCCCTGCCTCTTCATCGTCCCGCGCGACGCCCCCGGCTTCGGCCGCTCGCAGATCGACATGGAACTCCACGCCCCCGAGAAGCAGTTCGAGCTGGTCCTGGACGACGTACGACTGCCCGCCGAGGCGCTCGTCGGCGACGAGGACGCCGGGCTGCTCCAGCTGTTCGCCGGGCTCAACCCCGAACGCATCATGACCGCCGCCTTCGGCATCGGCATGGGCCGCTACGCCCTCGGGCAGGCCGTGGAGTACGCCAAGACCCGGCAGGTGTGGAAGACCCCGATCGGCGCCCACCAGGCCATCGCCCACCCGCTGGCCGTCGCACACGTCGAACTGGAGCTGGCCCGGCTGATGATGCAGAAGGCCGCCGCCCTCTACGACGCGGGCGACGACATCGGCGCCGGTGAGGCCGCCAACATGGCCAAGTACGCGGCCGGGGAGGCCTGCGTGAAGGCCGTCGACCAGGCGGTGCACACCCTCGGCGGCAACGGCCTCACCCGCGAGTACGGTCTCGCCTCGCTCATCACCGCCGCCCGCGTCGCCCGGATCGCCCCGGTCAGCCGCGAGATGATCCTGAACTACGTCTCCCACCAGTCGCTGGGCCTGCCGAAGTCGTACTGACCGCGCCCCGGGGCGCCCGCGCCCAGAAGCACCGCTCTCAGCCGCCCACCGCGCCGACAGGGGACCGCCATGGTGTTCCGCAGCGAGTACGCAGACGTCGCCATCCTCAGCACACCCATCCACGAGGCCGTCCTCGGCCGGGCCACCGAGTTCGGGGAGACCGTCGCCCTGGTCGACGGCACGAACGGGATGTCCCTCACCTACACCCAACTCGACCACTTCCACCGGCGGATCGCCGCCGCGCTCGCCGAGGCCGGGCTCCGCAAGGGCGACGTCCTCGCCCTGCACAGCCCCAACACCATCGCCTACCCACCCGTGTTCTACGGCGCGACGCGCGCGGGCGCCTCCGTCACCACGGTCCACCCGCTCGCCACCGCCGAGGAGTTCGCCAAACAGCTCACCGACTCCTCCGCGCGCTGGATCGTCACCGTCTCGCCGCTCCTGGACACCGCCCGCCGGGCCGCCGAACTGGCGGGCGGGATACGGCAGATCTTCGTCTGCGACACCGCCGAGGGGTACACCTCGGTGCTCGACATGCTCGGCTCCACCGCACCCGAGCCGCAGGTGGAGACCGACCCGGACGAGGACGTCGCCGTGCTGCCCTACTCCTCCGGCACCACCGGCGCCCCCAAGGGGGTGATGCTCACCCACACCTCCATCGCCACCAACCTGGAACAGCTCCAGCCGTTCGTCCCCCTGGTCCAGAACGAGCCCATTTTGGCCGTATTGCCCTTTTTTCACATTTACGGGCTCACTGCACTGATGAACGGGCCGCTCCGGCACGGGGCGACCGTGGTGGTGCTGCCCCGTTTCGACCTCGACCAGTTCCTGGCCGCCATCGAGAAGCACCGGATCGCCGGGCTGTACGTGGCTCCGCCCATCGTGCTGGCACTCGCCAAGCACCCGGCCGTCGCCCGCTACGACCTCTCCTCGCTCCGCTACATCGTCTCCGCCGCCGCCCCGCTCGACGCCGACCTCGCCCGCGCCTGTTCGGAGCGGCTCGGGCTGCCGCCCGTACGGCAGGCGTACGGCATGACCGAGCTCTCCCCGGGCACCCACGTCGTGCCGCTCTCCGAGGAGAACCCGCCGGACGGCACGGTCGGCAAGCTGATCCCCGGCACCGAGATGCGGATCGTCGACCTCGCCGACCCCGGCACGGACGCCGCACCCGGCGCCGAGGGCGAGATCCTGATCCGGGGCCCCCAGGTGATGAAGGGCTACCTCGGCCGCCCCGACGCCACCGCCGCCATGATCGACGAGGACGGCTGGGTGCACACCGGGGACGTCGGCCGGGTCGACGCGGACGGCTGGCTCTACGTCGTCGACCGGGTCAAGGAGCTGATCAAGTACAAGGGCTACCAGGTCGCCCCCGCCGAACTGGAGGCCCTGCTGCTCGGCCACGAACACCTCGCCGACGCCGCCGTCATCGGCGTGTACGACGACGCGGGCAACGAGGTCCCCAAGGCGTTCCTGGTCCGCTCGCCCGCCCCGGAGGCCCGGAAGCTCACCCCCGAGGACGTGCTCGCCTACGTCGCCGAACGCGTCGCCCCGTACAAGAAGGTCCGGCGGGCCGAGTTCATCGACGAGGTACCCCGGGCCACCTCGGGCAAGATCCTCCGCCGCGAACTCCGCGACCGGGAAAAGGTGTCGGGGCGCCAGGCCGCCGGCACCGAAGGGAGCCCCGCATGAGCAGCCTCGCCGCACCCGTCCACGACCGTGGCATCACCACGCTCACCCTGGACGCCCCCGCCCGCCGCAACGCGCTCTCCGCCGAGCTGGTCGGCGAGTTGGCCCAGGCGCTCGACGCCTGCGCGGCCGACGCCGCCGTACGCGCCGTCGTGCTGACCCACACCGGCACCACCTTCTGCGCCGGGGCCGACCTCAAGTTTCCCGCCGATCCACGGGAGTTCGTCGCCCTGCTGCGGAAGATCGTCGCCCTGCCCAAGCCCGTGGTGGGCCGGATCACCGGACATGTCCGGGCCGGCGGGCTCGGGTTGCTCGGGGCGTGCGACATCGCGGTGGCCGGGCCGGGGGCGAGCTTCGCACTCACCGAGTCGCGCCTCGGGCTCGCCCCTGCGGTGATCTCGCTGACCCTGCTGCCCCGCCTCGAACGCTCAGCGGCCGCCCGCTACTTCCTCACCGGGGAACGGTTCGACGCGGCCGAGGCCGCCCGCATCTCACTGGTCACCCTCGCGGCGGGAGACCCGGCCGGGACCGCCGCCCCCGGCGAGGGCGCGGACGAGGTCGACAAGGCGCTCGAACCCGTACTGGACGGACTGCGCAAGGCGTCCCCGCAGGGGCTGATGGCATCGAAGCAGCTGGTCACGGCTACCGTGCTGGAAAGCTTCGACCAACACGCCGAAGACCTCATCGCCCTGTCCACCGCGCTCTTCGCCTCCGACGACGCACGGGAGGGGATGACGGCCTTCCTCGAACGACGGGACCCCGCATGGGTGTGGTGACGCCCCCGAACGACCCGCCCCACTCCGGAACAGTTGTGGGCACCGCCAAGTCGCCCAAACAGGACCGCAGTCGGGCCACCCGGCAGCGGCTCCTGGAGGCCGCCGTGGCCTGCCTCGCCGTCCACGGCTGGGCGGGCTCCACGGTCTCCGTCGTCGCCGAACGGGCCGGGGTCTCCCGGGGTGCGGCCCAGCACCACTTCCCCACCCGCGAGGACCTGTTCACCGGCGCCGTCGAGTACGTCGCCGAGGAGCGTTCCGCCGCACTGCGGGCGCTCCCCGTCCAGGGCCGCGCCGAGGTCGTCGCCGCGCTCGTGGACCTCTACACCGGGCCGCTCTTCCGCGCCGCGCTCCAGCTCTGGGTGGCCGCCTCCAACGAGCCCCAACTCCGCCCCCGGGTAACCGAACTGGAAGCCCGCGTCGGCCGGGAGACCCACCGCATCGCCGTCGCCCTGCTCCGCGCGGACGAGACCCGTCCCGGGGTGCGCGAGACGGTCCAGGGACTCCTCGACATGGCCCGGGGCCTCGGCCTCGCCAACCTCCTCACCGACGACACCGCCCGCCGCCGGAGAGTCGTGGCGCAGTGGGCGGCGCTGGTCGAGGGCGCGCTGGACTGAGGGACGAGAGCCGAGGTTCACCATCACGCCGGGGCCGGGGCCGGGGCCGGGGCCGGGGCCGGGGCCGGATCTCGGGGCGAGGCCGAGGGAGAGCGGGCGTGCGACTGCTTCCGGATGATCGCGGACTCCGGGCTCCACTCCGTGGTGACGCCGCGTCCTCTCCGGTCCTGATCCGCCGGACGCACCCTCGGTCCGCCGTCCCCGCACTCGGCCCTGGCCGTCCTTCGAACGGGACACCTGGCGGGGCACGTGATGCCGGTATGCGTGAATAGTCGGATTCTGGGCTATTCGTTGTCCATGAGTGATCTCGACTACGCCGACAGGTCCGACTTCGAGGACGCCGACCGAGGGTTCGTCGCCGCCCTCTCTCCCGCGGTGATCCGGACGGAGGACGGCCGGGTGATCTGGGACGGCGACGCGTACGGATTCCTGGACGGGGACTGCCCCGACAGCGCGCACCCCAGCCTGTGGCGGCAGAGCCTGCTCTGCAACAAGCAGGGCCTGTTCGAGGTGACGACCGGGATCTACCAGGTCCGCAACCTGGACCTGTCGAACATGACTCTGGTCGAGGGCGACACCGGTGTCATCGTCATCGACCCGCTGATCTCGGCCGAGACCGCGGCCGCCGCTCTCGCGCTGTACCGCGCGCACCGCGGCGACCGACCGGTCACCGGGCTCATCTACACGCACTCCCACGGCGACCACTTCGGGGGTTCCCGCGGGGTCCTGCCGCACGGGCACGCCCCGGTCCCGGTGATCGCTCCGGCCGGGTTCCTGGAGCACGCGGTGGCGGAGAACGTCTACGCGGGCGGCGCGATGACCCGCCGGGCGGTCTACATGTACGGCGCGGAACTGGCCAAGGGCCCTGCCGGGCACATCAGCGCCGGACTCGGCATCACCACCTCCAAGGGCACGATCACCCTCGTACCGCCGACGCTGGACATCACCCGCACCGGCCAGGAGGAGACGGTCGACGGGGTGCGGATCGTCTTCCAGATGACGCCGGACACCGAGGCGCCCTCGGAGATGAACTTCTACTTCCCCGACCGGCGCGCCCTGTGCATGGCGGAGAACGCGACGCACAACATGCACAACATCCTGACCCTGCGCGGCGCGGTGGTCCGGGACACCCGTATCTGGGCGCACTACCTGGGGGAGACGATCACGCTGTTCGGTGATCGGGCCGAGGTCGCCTTCGCCTCCCACCACTGGCCCACCTGGGGTCGGGGCCGCATCGTCGAGCATCTGGCCGGCCAGCGCGACATGTGGGCCTACCTCCACGACCAGACCCTGCGCATGACCAACCAGGGACTGACCGGTACGGAGATCGCCGAGCTCATCGAACTGCCCCCGGCGATCGCCCGCCGGTGGGCGAACCGGGGCTACTACGGTTCGGTCAGCCACAACGTCAAGGCCATCTACCAGCGCTACATGGGCTGGTTCGACGGCAATCCGGCCCACCTGTGGGAGCACCCGCCGACGGAGCAGGCAAAGCGGTTCGCCGCCGACTACGGCGGTGTGCCGGCGCTGATCGCCAAGGGCGAGGAGTACGCGGCCTCGGGGGATCTCCGGTTCGCGGCGACGCTGTTGGGGCACGCGGTCTTCGCCGCCCCCGACGACGGGCCCGCCAAGCAGGCGCTGGCCTCGGTGTACGAGAAGCTCGGGCACGGCGCGGAGAACGCCACCTGGCGCAACTTCTACCTGATGGGGGCTCAGGAACTGCGCGGCGCGACCGCCCACACCGCGTTGGAGACGACCAACCCCGAGATGGCGATGGCACTCACCGTCGACATGCTCATCGACTCCCTCGCCATCCGCGTCGACGGCCCCCGGGCGTGGGACGAGAGGCTCACCATGACCTGGAACGTCACCGACGAGCACCGTTCCTGGCACATCCTGCTGTCCAACGGCGCACTCACCTACCGCAGCGCCGGCACCGACACAGGCGCCGGCACCGCCACGGGGACGCACGGGCCCGGCCCGGCGGCCGACCTGACCCTCACCCTGACCAAGGCGGAACTCCTCGGCGTCCTGGCGGGCAAGGGACTCGACGAGGTGCGTGTCCAGGGCGATCCGCAGGTCCTCGCCACACTCGTCGGCCTGCTCGACACCCCCGACCCCGACTTCGCCATCGTGACACCGTGACCCCCCGCACCTCGCACGCTCCGGCCGCGCCCGGCGGCCGGAGCCGGGCGCCCGCGGGAGCCGCCCGGTGAGCCCGGCGCACCTGGCCGTGGGCGCCGTCGGCTTCGGATCGTTCGAATTCACCGGCGGCGGCACGTTCATCAACCTGGTCGCGGCGACCACCAACGCGTTGAACGGGGCGTTGCTGGCCCGCCGCCCCGACCACTACAAGAACTTCACGGTGATCGGCATCCTGCTCATGGCGCTGCTCGGCGGCATCGGCGGCGGGGTCAGCCGGGACGTCATGGTCGGCCGGGTCCCGGCCGCGCTGACCAACTCCTCCTACGTGGTGCTGTGTCTGATCGCCGGGGCGATCGGACACCTCCTCGCCTATTCCGAGGGCCAGCTGTTCCGCGAGGGGCTGTTCCAGTTCGTCACCTCCTTCGCCCTGCCCTGGTACGCCATCGTCGGGGCGCAGACCGGGGCGGAGGCCGGCCTGCCCGTTCTCGGGTCCCTCGTCCTCGCCGTCGTCGGCCCCACCGCAGGTCGCTTCCTCATCGACATCTCCTGCGGAGTCCCGCCCAAGCAGTTCGTCCGCAGCGAGTGGTTCGTGACCATCGCCGCTCTGACCGGTGCCGTGTGGATCGCCCTCGACCGGGCGGGACTCCCACGCACCGCGAGCGCGCTGCTCGCCTTCCTCGTCGGCTTCGCCGTCCGCCTCACCGCCCTCTACCGGGGCTGGGAAGAGCCACTGGCCGCCGAGCCGTCCGGTGTCTACCGCCACGACGACGGACGTCCGCTCCTCGGCCGCAAGATCTCCGGCAAGTCCACCCGTGAACTGCGCCTGCTCGGCCTGACCGTCGAATCCCACGACAAGCCCCGGACCCGGGCAACCGGATCGACACGCCGCGACGGCCGCCACCGGCCCTGAGCGTTCCGGGCCCGTGCTCGCTCCGCCGCCGCCCGCGACCGGGTGCCGTGCGGGGCGGGCACGCCCGCGCACGGCACCCGGTCGCGCCGTCAGCCCGTGATCGGCGTGATCGAGTCGAACCCGTCGATCTCGCGCGGGTCCCGTGCCGCCGGGCCCACGTAGTGCGCCGAGGGCCGCACCAGCCGGCCCGTGCGCTTCTGCTCCAGGATGTGCGCCGACCAGCCGGCCGTGCGGGCGCAGGTGAACATCGAGGTGAACATGTGCGCCGGGACCTCCGCGAAGTCCAGCACGATCGCCGCCCAGAACTCCACGTTCGTCGCCAGCACCCGGTCGGGGCGCCGGGCGTGCAGCTCCTCCAGCGCCGCCTTCTCCAGCGCCTCCGCCACCTCGAAGCGCGGGGCGGCCAGTTCGCGGGCGGTGCGCCGCAGCACCCGGGCGCGCGGGTCCTCGGCGCGGTAGACGCGGTGGCCGAAGCCCATCAGCCGCTCGCCCTTGTCCAGCGCCTGCTTCACGTACGCGGTGGCGTCCCCGGTCCGCTCGATCTCCTCGATCATGCCGAGGACCCGGGACGGTGCGCCGCCGTGCAGCGGCCCCGACATCGCGCCGACCGCGCCGGAGAGAGCCGCCGCCACGTCCGCGCCGGTCGAGGCGATGACCCGGGCGGTGAACGTGGAGGCGTTCATGCCGTGTTCGGCGGCGGACGTCCAGTACGCGTCGACGGCCTTGACGTGCTTGGGGTCCGGCTCGCCGCGCCAGCGGATCATGAACCGCTCGACCACGGACTCCGCCTTGTCGATCTCGCTCTGCGGCACCATCGGCAGCCCCTGCCCGCGCGCCGACTGCGCCACGTACGACAGGGCCATCACGGCCGCCCGCGCGAGGTCGTCGCGGGCCGTCGCCGCGTCGATGTCGAGCAGCGGCTTCAGGCCCCACACCGGGGCGAGCATCGCCAGCGCCGACTGCACGTCGACCCGGATGTCTCCGGAGTGGACCGGGATGGGGAACGGTTCGGCGGCAGGCAGGCCGGGGTTGAACGCCCCGTCCACCAGCAGCCCCCAGACATTGCCGAAGGACACCTGGCCGACGAGGTTCTCGATGTCGATCCCGCGATAACGGAGCGCCCCGCCTTCCCTGTCCGGTTCGGCGATCTCCGTCTCGAACGCGACGACTCCCTCAAGTCCGGGTACGAATGCGGACATCAGGCGGCTCCCTCTGTGCGGCTGCGAGCTGTGTCGGTGAAGGCCCCGGGTGCGTGGCCTTCAAGCCCCCGGAGGCCCTCGATGGGACCTGACCCCCGATAGTGGCGGCTTCCCCCGGGGCAAGGAAGGGTGATGTCTCGCACAACACCTCCGCGTGTCGCGCCACGCTCCGTTCGCGGCCCGTAGGCCCCCGTTCACGGCCCGTCGGCCCCCGCCCGCATTGCCGCCGGTCCGACCCGCTGCGGCAGGATGGGCCCGTGCCCACAGCTGACCCGACACCTCCGTCCGCTTCCCGTCCGGCCGTGTCCCCGTCCTCCGATTGCACCATCGATCCGGCGGCGATGCGCGAGCAGTACCGTTCCGAGGCGTTCGCCGAGCAGGATCTCGCCCCCGAACCCATGGACCAGTTCGCCCGCTGGTTCCGGCAGGTCGCTGCCGGAGGCATCCTGCACGAGCCGAACGCCATGGTGGTCTCCACCGCCGCACCGGACGGCCGCCCGTCCTCCCGCACCGTCCTGCTCAAGGGCTTCGACGCGAGCGGCTTCGTCTTCTACACCAACTACGAGTCCCGCAAAGGCCGGGAGCTGGCCGCGAACCCTCACGTCTCGCTGCTCTTCCCCTGGCACCCGCTCGCCCGCCAGGTCATCGTCACCGGCGTCGCGGAGCGCGTGAGCCGCGAGGAGACCGTGGCGTACTTCCGTACCCGCCCGCACGGCTCCCAGCTCGGCGCCTGGGCGAGCGCCCAGTCCACGGTCATCGGCTCCCGCCGCGAGCTCACCGAGCGGTACGAGGAGCTGGCGGCCCGCTACCCGGAGGGCGAGAAGGTGCCCGTACCGCCGCACTGGGGCGGTTTCCGGGTCGTGCCGGAGACGGTGGAGTTCTGGCAGGGCCACGAGAACCGGCTGCACGACCGGCTGCGGTACGTACGTCCCCCGGCGCCCGGGACCGGCTGGCGCGTGGAGCGCCTCTGCCCCTGAGATCCGGGCGCAAGGGCTTTCCCGTAGGCCGGAAAAGCAGAACCCGCAGGCTCGGGTCCCTCCGTGAGGAGGAGCCGGCCGGATCTACCGGCGAGCCTGCGGGTCGGTGACTGCTTGGGTTTCGGCAGACAACCTGCCGAGGTGCACGATGTGCGACGACGGGCTGTCAGCCCGCAGCCACCTCACGAATCCGATAAGACTGCACTTTTCGGATCACCTCCTTTCAGCGTGTGCGGCAAGCCTAGAAACCTCGTCCGGGCCGCACAACCTATTTATCGGAAGCAGGTGTGCGCCGCGTCACGGTCGAGTTCAATGGGTATCTGACGTGCGCAAACGCACGCCGGTACGCGTACCGCCGGAGCAGCGGTACGGACAGCGGGGACGGCACGTTCTGCGGGGGTACGGAATGAGTCCTTCCATGGGCAGCGGTACGGCCGGCCAGTCCGCGTCGGACGCCTCGGGCGCCACAGAAGCCACCGGGGCCACCGGGGCCCCAGGCACCACGGGTGCGGCCGGGCCCGCCCCCGGTGCCGAACTCCTCGCCGCGCTCCTCGACGGCATGGACACCGCGCTCTTCGCCCTCGACGCCGCCGGCACCGTCACCCACTGGAACCGCCAGGCCGAACGCGTCCTCGGCTGGTCCGCCGCCGAGGTCGTCGGCCGGGACGGCTTCGCGGGCTGGGCGGTGCGCGGGCCCGACGCCGACGAGGTGCGCCGTCGGCTGATGGCGATCCAGGACGCCGCGGGCCGCCAGGTCCACGAGTTCGCCCTGGTCCGCAAGGACGGCGGCCGGGTCCTCGTCCGGATGCAGGCCGCCGGGATGCGCGGCGGGGACGGCGGGCCGGCCGGGGTCTACTGCGCGTTCAGCGAGGCACACGCCCAGATCGACCTGGAACGCTCCATCGCGATGAGCGAGGCGCTCTTCCAGGACGGGCCCTGGGGCGTGGTCCTGGTCGACGCCGATCTGCGGCCCACCGTCGTCAACGCGCACGCCGCGCGGGCGCTCGGCGGCGGCCGGACCTCCCTGCTCGGCCGCCCCCTCGGGGAGGTCGTGCTCCAGGGAGTGGAGGACCTCGAAGGCGCCTTCCACCATGTGCTCGCCGCCGGGGCGCCGCCCGCCCCCGCCGAACTCTGGCTGACCCTGCGCAGCCGCGAGGGGGGACGGCGGCGCTGCTGGCGCAGCGGTTTCCTCCGGCTCTGCTCCCCCCTCACCGAGGAGGCGGTGCCGCTCGGGGTCGCCTGGCTCTTCCAGGACGTGACCGAGGCGCGTACCGCCGAGCAGGCCTCGGCCCGGCTGCGGTTCCGCTCCACCCAGCTGCACCGGGCTGCCAGGGCCGCCGCCGAGTGCGAGGACCCGTGGGAGGCGGCGACGACCACCCTCGACTTCTCGCTGGCGGGCTTCGCCGACCACGCGCTGCTCGACCTGGTGGCGGGGGAGCGGCTGGTCCGTACGGCGGCCACCCCGACCGATGCCCCGGGCCCCTGCCTGCTGGTCGCCGGGGGCTCGCTCCCCGCGCGTTACGACACCGGCCACCCGGCCCTCCAGTCGCTGGACCGGATCGCCCCGGTCCGGGTGAGCGCGGGCCCCGCCGGGGAGTCCTGGGCGGCCGAGCGCCAGTGGCCCCGGCACGCGGCACACGCCCTGTGCGCGGCCCTGCGCAGCCGGGGCCGGACCCTCGGGGTCGTGACCTTCCTGCGTACGGCCGACCGCCCGGCCTTCGAGCGGGAGGACGCCGCCCACGCGGAGAGCACGGCGGTCCGGGTGGCCGGCGCGGTGGACCTGGCGCTGCTGCTCGACGGCCGCACGGGCGGTTGACCGGGGGACACCGGCTCGGCGTGATCCGCACGAAGAGTGCTGGCTAGGCCGTGTGTCGAAAGTGGCGCCGTCCGCCCGGAGGGCGGGTCCGGCGGCGTCCGGTGCGTGCGATCGCAAGGCGGAGGGTCGTCCCGATACTGGATGTATCGGGGTGATCCCGACAACGCGGCGAGCGTGCGTGCCGGGCGTCGCCGGACAGGCGGAACTTTCGACACACGGCCTAAAGCGTGTTGCAGAAGCCTGCGCTGCGGGTATTTCTCCTGTATGGGTGGGGTGTTGCGGGCTGAGGCGTTGTGGGTTGAAACGTTCACCG